>DKWR01000023.1 GCA_002491825.1 Ruminococcaceae bacterium UBA7147 | reverse complement strand
GGCTACAATTTTCTCCAAACAACCCGACATTTCCACTCGATTTGCCCGCCGAGGCACTCGGCTAAATTATCGTTTATATTACTATGCCAAAATATTAAAAACTATGAACAACATTGAAATTATCGAAAAAATAGAATTAACGGGCGTTGCCTCAAAACACGAGCTTACGTTTCTGCTTGAAACAATAAACGACAGCGAGCTTGAAATTTTGCGCAATAAGGCACAAAAAAAGTCGCTTGAGCACTTCTCAAACAAAATCTACATTCGTGGACTTGTCGAGCTTTCAAGCTACTGCAAAAACGACTGCCTTTACTGCGGACTTCGCCGTTCGAACAAAAGTGCAGTGCGCTACCGCCTTACAAAAGAGCAGATTTTGTCCTGCTGTAGCTCTGGCTACGCACTTGGTTTTCGCACCTTTGTTTTGCAGGGGGGAGAGGACGGCTACTACACAGACGAGATTATGTGCGACATTGTAAGCAGTATAAAGTCGCTCTACCCCGACTGCGCCGTTACGCTTTCGCTCGGCGAACGAACAGAGGAAAGCTATAAACGGCTTTTTGAGTCGGGAGCAGACCGCTATCTTCTACGGCACGAAACGGCGAACGAGGAGCACTACAAAAAGCTCCACCCGAGCGAAATGTCGCTTGCAAACCGCAAAAAATGCCTTTATACATTAAAGAAAATCGGCTACCAGACAGGCGCAGGCTTTATGGTCGGCTCGCCTTATCAGACGTATGAAACGCTTGCCGAGGACCTGCTCTTTTTAAAGGACTTAAATCCGCAGATGTGCGGCATAGGGCCGTTCATTCCGCACAAGGACACGCCCTTTGCAAACGAAAAAAGCGGAAGCGTGCACCTTACGCTCGTACTGCTTTCGCTTGTGCGCCTTATGTTACCAAAGGTTTTGTTGCCTGCAACAACGGCACTCGGAACAGCCGACGGAAAGGGCAGGGAAAAGGGCATTCTGCACGGCGCAAACGTCGTAATGCCCAATCTCTCACCGACCGAGCACAGAGCCGATTATTCGCTCTACGACAACAAAATCTGCACAGGCGACGAAGCCGCCGAGTGCATAAAATGCCTGTCAAACCGAATGAAGTCGATAGGCTATAAAATAGTAACTGACCGAGGAGATTATTCGGAGTAACCGATTAAGAAAGGAAAATAAATTATGCTAAAGTATGACAAAAACTCGCTCAAAGCCGAGGAATTTATCAACGACGGGGAGATTAAAGATACCCTGAAATTTGCCGACGAAAACAAGGACAACCTTGAGCTTATCGACAAAATAATCGAAAAAGCAAAGCTCCGCAAGGGACTTGACCACAGAGAGGCAAGCGTGCTTCTCGCCTGCGAAAACAAGGAAAAGCTTGATGAAATCTACGCCCTTGCAAAGCAGATTAAAAAGGACTTCTACGGCGACCGAATCGTAATGTTTGCGCCGCTCTACCTTTCAAACTACTGCGTAAACGGTTGTGTTTACTGCCCCTACCACGCAAAGAACAAGCACATCTGCCGCAAAAAGCTCACGCAGGAGGAGGTTAAAAACGAGGTCATTGCCTTGCAGGATATGGGACACAAGCGCCTTGCAATTGAGGCAGGGGAGGACCCCGTCAACAACCCGATTGAGTACATTCTGGACTGCATAAAGACGATTTATTCGATAAAGCATAGGAACGGCGCAATCAGACGAGTAAATGTCAACATTGCCGCAACAACGGTTGACAATTACCGAAAATTAAAAGAGGCTGGAATTGGAACGTACATTCTGTTTCAGGAAACCTACAACAAGGAAAGCTACGAAGTACTCCACCCGACAGGTCCCAAGCACAATTACGCATACCATACAGAGGCTATGGATAGAGCAATGGAGGGCGGAATTGACGACGTGGGAATCGGCGTTCTGTTCGGACTTGAGCTTTACCGCTACGAGCTTGCAGGAATTCTGATGCACGCCGAGCACCTTGAGGCAGTTCACGGCGTAGGCCCTCATACAATCAGCGTGCCGAGAATCAGACGTGCCGACGATATTGACCCCGACGTGTTTGACAACGGAATCGACGACGAAACCTTTGCAAAAATCGTTGCAATCATTAGGATTGCCGTACCGTACACGGGTATGATTATCTCAACGAGAGAGAGTCAGAGCGTGCGTGAAAAGGTGCTTAAGCTCGGCGTTTCGCAAATCAGCGGTGCGTCACGCACGAGCGTAGGCGGCTACGTTGAGCCTGAGGAAGAGGACGAAAACTCGGCGCAGTTTGACGTGTCCGACAAAAGAAGTCTTGACGAGGTTGTAAGGTGGCTTATGGAGCTTGGCTACATTCCGTCGTTCTGCACCGCCTGCTACCGAGAGGGCAGAACAGGCGACCGTTTTATGTCGCTCTGCAAGAACGGTCAGATTCAGAACTGCTGTCACCCTAACGCACTTATGACACTTGAGGAGTACCTTATGGACTACGCAAGCGCAGAAACAAAGGAGATAGGCGAAAGGCTCATAGAAAAAGAGCTTTTGAAGATTCCGAACGAAAAGGTAAGAAAAATTGCAACCGAGCATATCGCCGACATTGCAAACAATAACAAACGTGATTTTAGATTCTGAGGGAGGAATTATAATGGGACTTAACGACACTCCGCAGTCGGAACGCATACACATCGGATTTTTCGGCAGGCGCAACGCAGGCAAGTCAAGCGTTGTAAACGCCGTAACAAATCAGCAGATTTCCGTTGTGTCCGACGTAAAGGGAACTACTACCGACCCCGTAACAAAGGCAATGGAGCTTTTGCCGCTGGGTCCTGTTGTGATTATCGACACCCCCGGATTTGACGACGAGGGCGCACTCGGCGAAATGCGTGTAAAGCGCACAAAGCAGGTGCTTAACCGAGTTGACGTGGCTGTACTTGTTGTTGACGGAACTGTCGGCAAGACGGGTGCAGACAACGAGCTGATTGAGATTTTCACCGACAAGAAAATCCCCTACATAGTCGCCTACAATAAAAGCGATATTTCAGAGCAGACCGACTGTCCCGACGGCGTGGCAGTCAGCGCACTTGACGGAACAAATATAGGCTTGTTAAAGGAGAAAATCGCACACCTCACAAAGACAGGCGATACGAAAAAGAAAATCTGCGGTGATTTAGTGAGCGAGGGAGATTTTGTCGTGCTTGTCGTGCCGATTGATTCAGCCGCCCCCAAGGGCAGACTTATTCTGCCACAACAGCAGACGATTCGTGACGTGCTTGAATCAGGAGCAACGGCAATTGTAGTGCGTGACACCGAGCTAAAGTCAACGCTTGAAAACCTCGGCAAAAAGCCGAAGCTTGTCATAACCGACAGTCAGGCTTTCGAGAGCGTTTCAAAGGACGTGCCCGAGGATATTTACCTCACCTCGTTTTCAATTCTTTTGGCAAGGTACAAGGGATTTTTGAAGTCGGCTGTCGAGGGTGCAACGGCGATTGACAGGCTCAAGGACGGCGACAGGGTGCTGATTTCCGAGGGTTGTACACACCACCGCCAGTGTGACGACATCGGTACGGTAAAGCTCCCGAGATGGCTTAAAAATTATACAGGCAAAGAGCTTGTTTTTGAAACCTCGTCGGGCAAGGGCTTTCCCGACGATTTAAGTCCATACAGCCTTGTACTCCATTGCGGCGGCTGTATGCTCAACGAGCGTGAGGTGCAGTACCGCAGAAAATTTGCCGAGGACAGCGAAGTTCCGTTCACAAACTACGGCACCGCAATTGCATATATGCAGGGAATTTTAAAACGAAGTTTGCAGATTATCCCCGATATAGACATTTGAATATAGCAGAAGAAAGCACCAACCGAAAATAAAATCGGCTGGTGCTTTTGCTTTACTATTTATATGTTTATCTGACCGAGCAATTCTCCTACTTTTTCGTGGAAAACAAGGTCGGCTTTGTTGTCAAACGGCGTTTCGTCACGGTTGATAAGCACAATGTTGTCGCCGTTGAAGTAGCTGATAAACCCAGCCGCAGGGTAGACCGTAAGGCTTGTGCCTGCGATAATCAGCGTGTCGGCAGACTGGATTGCTCTTAACGCACCCGTTACGGTGCTGTCGTCAAGTCCTTCTTCGTACAGCACAACGTCAGGCTTGATAACTCCGCCGCATTCGCACTTCGGAACGCCCTTGCTGTTCTTTATGTGCTCTGCCGAGTAAAATTTACCGCACTTCATACAGTAGTTGCGAAGAACGCTTCCGTGCAGTTCGTACACCTTTTTGCTCCCTGCCGCCTGATGAAGTCCGTCAATGTTCTGCGTGACAACCGCTGATAGTTTTCCTGCGTTTTCAAGCTCTGCAAGCTTAAGATGCGCCTTGTTCGGCTTTTTGTCAAGACAGAGCATTTTGTCACGGTAGAATCTGTAAAATTCCTCGGTGCTGTGCATAAAGAATGTGTGGCTTAAAATCTGCTCGGGCGGATAGTCGTACTTCTGATTGTACAAGCCGTCAACACTGCGAAAGTCGGGTATTCCGCTCTCGGTAGAAACGCCTGCACCGCCGAAAAAAACAATCCTTTTGCTGTTGTCAATCACACTTTGGAGCTGTTCGGGCGTGTTCACGAAATCGCTTCCTTCATACTTCTAACATAGTCGCAAACAGGCTTTATGCAGTCTTTGCCGTACTTTGCGACGATTTTTACAATAGCCGAGCCGACGATTACGCCGTCTGCACTCTGCGCCATTTTCTTTGCTTGTTCGGGTGTTGAAATGCCGAATCCGACTGCGCAGGGGGTGTCGCTTACCGACTTTACAAGGCGCACCATTTCGCTGATGTCGGTTGTGATTTCACTTCTCACGCCCGTAACGCCCATTGACGAAACACAGTAAACAAAGCCTTGCGACTCCTTGGCAATCATCTTGATTCTGTCGTGCGAGGTCGGCGCAATCAGTGAAACAAGCTCAACGCCGTGCTTGTCGCAGTAGGGCGCAAGCTCCTGCTTTTCCTCAAACGGTGTGTCGGGAACGATTACCGCCGAAATTCCGCACTCCTTGCATTTAGCCATAAATTTGTCGGTGCCGTAGACAAAAATCGGGTTCATATATGTCATAACCGCAAGAGCACACTTGATTTCAGAGCGCACACGCTTTACCATTTCAAAGATTTTGTCGGTTGTTGTGCCCGAAGCAAGCGCACGGAGGTCAGCCTCCTGAATTACAACACCCTCGGCAATCGGGTCGGAAAACGGTATGCCGATCTCGATGATGTCAGCGCCGTTTTTGCTCATTTCTATTAAAAGCTTTTCGGTTGTTTTAAGGTCGGGGTCGCCTGCCGTAACAAACGGAATGAACGCCTTGCCATTCTCAAAAGCCGCTTTTATATCACTCATAAAGATTCTCCCCTCTGTAACGTGCGATAGCCGCAACGTCCTTGTCACCTCTGCCCGAGAGGTTGACAACGATTATTTTGTCCTTGTCCATTGTCGGCGCAATTTTAATGCAGTGCGCAACTGCGTGTGAGCTTTCAATTGCAGGGATAATGCCCTCTGTTTTTGAAAGGTACTCGAACGCACTGACAGCTTCTTCGTCGGTTACAGGCACATACTGCGCTCTGCCTGTGTCGGCGAGATTTGCGTGTTCGGGGCCGATTCCGGGGTAGTCAAGACCTGCCGAAATCGAGTAAACGGGCGCAATCTGACCGTACTCGTCCTGGCAGAAATACGACTTCATTCCGTGGAAAATTCCGAGCGTGCCGTTTGCCATTGTTGCGGCATTCTTCGGGTTGTCAACGCCGAGGCCTGCGGCTTCACAGCCGATAAGTTTTACATTTTCGTCCTTGATAAACTCATAGAATGCGCCCATTGCGTTGCTTCCGCCGCCTACGCAAGCCATAACAACATCGGGTAATTTGCCCTCTTTTTCAAGTAACTGTGATTTGATTTCCCTGCCGATAACGCTCTGGAAATCCCTTACGACTGTCGGGAACGGGTGAGGCCCCATTACCGAGCCGAGAACGTAGTGGGTGTCGGAAACACGGTTTGTCCACTCACGCATAGCTTCGTTTACTGCGTCCTTTAAGGTCATTGTGCCTGTTTCAACGGCGTTTACCTTTGCGCCGAGAAGCTTCATTCTGTAGACGTTGAGAGCCTGACGGATTGTGTCCTCCTTGCCCATAAAGATTTCACACTCAAGACCGAGCAGAGCCGCAACCGTTGCAGTTGCTACGCCGTGCTGACCTGCGCCTGTTTCGGCGATTACTCGTGTCTTGCCCATTTTCTTTGCAAGCAGACACTGACCGAGGCAGTTGTTGAGCTTGTGCGAGCCTGTGTGGTTTAAGTCCTCACGCTTTAAGTAGATTTTTGCACCGCCCAAGTTCTTTGTCATCTTTTCTGCATAGTAAAGACGTGACGGCCTGCCTGCGTACTCACGCATAAGCGTGTCAAGCTCCGACACAAACTCGGGGTCGTCCTTGTAGTGGTTGTACGCTTCTTCAAATTCATTTATTGCATTCATCAGCGTTTCGGGAACGAACTGTCCGCCGTGAACGCCAAACTTACCTTTTGACATTTTATATGCTCCTTTATTTATTTTCCTTTAAGATCGTCAAGCATTGCCTTTTTGTCCTTGCTCCTCATCAGCGTTTCACCGATTAAAACGCCGTTTACGCCTGCGTTTTCAAGCTCGGCAACGTCAGCCCTTGTCTTGATTCCGCTTTCGGCAACAAAGAGGATTTCGCTTGGCACAAGATTTCTTAATCGGATTGAATTTGTTATGTCGACCGTAAAATCACGCAAATTGCGGTTGTTTACGCCGATTATCCTTGCGCCTGTGCTGACTGCCGACTTTACCTCTTCTTCTGTGTGCGCCTCAACGAGTGCCGAAAGTCCGAGCGTGTCGCAAAGCTTTATCCACTCTCTGATTGTTTCTGTGTCGAGCAGTGAGCAGATTAACAGCACCGCCGACGCACCTATCAGCTTTGCCTCATAAATCTGATATTCGCAGACTGTGAAGTCCTTGCGGAGCAGAGGGATTGAAACGCTTTTTGAAATTTCCTCAAGATAAGCGTTTTCGCCCTTGAACCACTGCGGCTCGGTCAGAACCGAAATTGCCGATGCGCCCGAGCTTTCGTAGTCCTTTGCAATCTCGACATACGGAAAGTCCTCTGCGATAATTCCCTTTGAGGGAGAGGCTTTTTTAACCTCGCAGATAAACGACATTCCGTTCTTTTTCAGCGCCTGCTCAAACGGAAAGTCTGTGTCGCAGTTCAGCGAAATAGCCTGATTTCTGACTTTTTCAAGCGGAATTTGCGCTTGTATATCATTATACCTTTTTACGTTTGCCTGTGCAATAGTTTCGAGTATCATTTGTTTACCTCAAATTAAAAATTAACAATGTACAATTAACAATTAAGGGTCGCTTCGCTCCGAATTTATAATAAGTGTTTTCGGAAATTCCTTTTGCAAAATTGTTAATTGTAAATTGTAAATTGTTTTGTAGCCTTTGCAAATTCAACCATCTTGTCGTATGCCTTGCCGCTGTCGATAATTTCCTGTGCAAGCTTTACGCCGTCTGCGATTGACTCTGCCTTGCCGCCTGCGTACAGTCCGAGTGCCGAATTAAGCACTGCAATATCACGCTTTGCGCCCTTAAGCTCACCGCTTAAAACCTGATTTGTAATTTCAGCATTCTCTGCGCCGTCACCGCCGACAAGCTCCTGCATATCGTATCTGCCGAGCCCGAACTGCTCGGGTGTGATTTCGTAGGTTTTAAATTCGCCGTTGTTGATTTCGCAAACCTTTGTTGCGCCTGTTACGGTCACCTCGTCCATTCCGTCGCTGCCGTGGAAAACGAATCCCCTCTTAACGCCGAGATTTGAAAATACCCTTGCAATCGGCTCAACGAGTGATTCAGAATATACGCCCGTAATCTGAAGACTTGCGCTTGCAGGGTTTGTAAGAGGTCCGAGCACGTTGAAAATGTTTCTGATTCCGATTTCACGTCTTACGGGGCCGACAAACCGCATTGATGCGTGGTAGCCCTGTGCAAACATAAAGCAGAGGTTTGTTTCCTTTAGCACCTTTTCGCTCTGTTCGGGTGTGATTGTGATGTTCACGCCGAGCTGTTCAAGGCAGTCAGCCGAGCCGCTCTTGCTTGACATTGAGCGGTTGCCGTGCTTTGCAACGGGGATTCCCGATGCGGCTATTACAAATGACGCCGTTGTTGAAACGTTGAACGTGCCTGTGCCGTCGCCGCCTGTGCCGACAATGTCCATAACGTCGGTGTCGTGCTTTACGTGGAGAGCCTTGCTCCTCATTACCTCGGCGCAGGCTGTGATTTCGTCAATCGTTTCGCCCTTCATTCGAAGTGCCGTGAGGAACGACGCCATCTGCGCCTGAGTAGCCGTACCCGTCATCATTTCTTCCATAACCTGTTTTGACTCGTCATATGTCAGGTCACTGTCCGATACTACCTTTAAAATTGCCTCATTAATCATATCATTAAACCCTTTCAAGGAAATTTCTAATCATCTGCATACCGTGCGAGGTGAGAATCGACTCGGGGTGGAATTGCAGTCCGTAGATTTCGTAATCTCTGTGCTTTACTCCCATAACCTCGCCTGTTTCGTCCTGCGCCGTTACCCTTAAATCGTCGGGGATTGAACTGCGGTTTGCAATCAGCGAATGGTATCTTGCACCATCAATCACGTTCGGCATATCTTCAAAGATTTTGCAGTTGTTGTCAACAATGATGTTGCTCTTTTTGCCGTGCATAAGCTTTTTGCGTGGGTGATTTCAGCACCGAAAACCTCACATATTGCCTGATGTCCGAGGCACACGCCGAGAATCGGGAACCTGCCTTTTAGTTTTCTTATTACGTCCTCGCACACGCCTGCGTTTTTCGGATAACCGGGACCGGGTGAGAGGATAATGTGTGAGGGATTCAGCTTTTCTATTTCTTCAACGGTGATTTCGTCGTTGCGCACAACCTTGATGTCGGGGTTTACGCTTCCGCAGAACTGCACAAGGTTGTAGGTAAAGCTGTCGTAGTTGTCAATAAAAAGTATCATAACTCGTAAACCTCCCCTGCATTCTTGACGGCGTTCATAACGGCAAGCGCTTTGTTGTAGGTTTCCGTATATTCGTTTTCGGGAACGCTGTCGGCAACGATTCCTGCGCCTGCCTGAACGTAAACCTTGTTGTTTGTCTTAACCGCCATTCTGATTGCAATGCAGGTGTCGAGGTTGCCGTTGAAGTCGATATAGCCTACCGCTCCGCCGTAAACTCCACGTGGAGTTTTTTCAAGCCTCTCGATAATCTCGCACGCTCTGATTTTCGGCGCACCCGAAAGAGTGCCTGCTGGGAGCAGTGCTTCAACTGCGCTGAGTGCGTCAAGACCGTCCTTGATTTCGCCCTCAACCTCACTGCAAATGTGCATAATCTTTGAAAAGCGGAGAATTTTCTGATATTCTGTGACCTTTACAGAGTTGAATTTTGCGATTTTGCCTATGTCGTTTCTGCCGAGGTCAACGAGCATATTGTGCTCGGCAAGCTCCTTTTCATCACTGATAAGCTCTTTTTCAAGAGCAACGTCCTCCTGCTTTGTTTTGCCCCTCGGACGTGAGCCCGCAATCGGGAAGGTTGTCAGAGTGCCGTTTTGGAGCTTTACAAGCGTTTCGGGAGATGCAGTTATAAGCTCGTCGCCGTCAATCGACATATAAACCATATACGGCGAGGGATTTGTTGTGCGGAGTACTCTGTAGGCGTTAATCAGCGAGCCTTTGTAGTCGGCCTCAAATCGTCTTGAAACAACGCACTGGAAGATGTCGCCGTCGTAGATGTACTCCTTTGTTTTCTCCACCATTTTGCAGAATTCTTCTTTTGTGTAGGTACTTGTAAATTCAACGTTTTCGTCGGTTTCAAGTCTTGGCAGAGGTGCGTTGTCCGTTATTATTGAAATGATTTTGTTTATGTCGTCCTGCGCCTGTCTGTACTGACGCTCGCAGTCGTAGGTTTTCATATTTACAATGACCGTCAGCTTCTGGCTTAAATGGTCGTAGGCGATGATTTTGTCAAAAAGCATTAAGTCAAAATCGTTTATATCTCCCCTTTTGAGCTTTAAAACAGGCTCGGCGCAGGCAATCATTGCGTAGCCGTAGTAGCCGACAAGACCGCCCGTAAAGGGAGGAATGTCGTCAAATTTAGGCGTTTTGTAGTTTGCAAGGTACTTTCTTACCTCGTCATACGGCTTGTCGGTAGCTACTGTTTTTTCGCCCTCGCCCGTAATGGTCAGCGTACCGTTTTTGTAGGCAAGACGTGCCTTGGGGTTAAAGCCGATAAAGGAGTATCTGCCCCACTTTTCACCGCCCTCAATGCTTTCAAACAGAAAATATTTGTCCGAGATGCCTGCGATTTTTCGAAGCAGGGTAATCGGAGTTACTACGTCTGCGTAGATTTCCTTGTAAACGGGAATTACGCTGTAGCTGTCTTTGAGGTTCAGAACCTCGTCATAAGACGGTTTAATCATAACTTTACACCAACCTTTATAATTTAATTCGGAATTCGGAATTCGTAATGCGGAATTTATGTTTCCTGCAATACACTCCAAAATAAAAAAGACTTCTGTCCCATAAAGGGACAAAAGTCTGAAATAACAACTTCTGCGGTACCACCCAAATTGACGATAATCGTCCGCTTAAACAGCATACTAACATATGCCTCCTACTGTAACGGTCAGGCTCCGTCGGAAACTACTTGCAAATGCTTTCGGTCCGCCCTCACAAGTCCATTCGGGTAAATCTCCGCTGTCGGCTCACACCACCCGCCGACTCTCTGAAAGTTTTGATAAATCCTACTATTCTTGTTCACAGGTTTATTTTTATTGTCAATATTATAGTCCTCAAAATTTGCTTTGTCAATACTTTTTTCGACTTGCTTTTTAAATTTTTCAGAAAATAATCCGAATTAAGAAATAATAAGGTGCGGTGATTAGTGTAATAATAAGCGCAGACAACAGCATTTGTTTTCTCGGCAAATCTGTTTTGGACAAAACCTTGAAATAACTGAACATAAATGTTAGAGCCATTGAAATAATGATTTCAATTATAATAATATTCAGTGTTGCCGAGTCATAAGGCAAGGGTGCTCCTGAAAACAACTGCCAATAGTTGGGATGCCCACAGCTTATCTTTGGCTTAAATATAAGCAAGAGAGTACTTATTATATATGCGATGAAATCAGCCAGCAAGCTGAACAGAAATGCACGTGTGAACGTTTTGGCAAAAATCTCTTTATCCGTTTTCTTATAAATAACTGAAACTGTTTTAACAGAGATAAGGTTTAAAAACAGCTTAATAATTGTTTCTGCCAGTATCAGGAAGAAAAGTCCTATTGCTACAGCAATCATAATATCGGTCAAGATATATCATCTGCCTTTACTATAATTATATTATATATTATAATACAATTGTAACACGGTTGTTTTTGTTTTTCAAGAGGTTTGCGTTATAAGAGTAATTTTTACATAAACGATAATTTAGATGAGTTTGGAGTGTGGAGTTTGGAGTGTGGAGTTACGGGTCGCTACGCTCCGAATTTGTAATAGTGCGTGTTGTGTGGATAAGGTTGTTTTCCTTGGATTGGTTGATATATTGACAACGTTTAGGGACGTCTGGGAAGCCGTCCCTTACGGAAATGTTTGTTGTCCTCAATAACTACGGTTTAATTGGTAAAGTTCAATTGCCACTGCGGACACGGCACGCCGTGTCCCTACGACTTATAACAAACGTTTCCTATATCGCCGT
>DKWR01000047.1 GCA_002491825.1 Ruminococcaceae bacterium UBA7147 | reverse complement strand
AATTTTCTCCAAACAAACCGACTTTTCCACTCGATTTGCCCGCCGAGGCACTCGGCTAAATTATCGTTTATATTACGTATTTAACTTAAAATCAACATTTGTAATCATATTAATTATTTTATAAATACTATAGCCAAAAAAATTATTTTGTGGTATAATTTCTTATTATAAAATTCTGCACATCAATTTCTATTATATTGTCTTGTGCAAAAAACGGAGCAATTTATGCCAATCTATAATATTGCAGATCTTAACATTTCAATTAATCCGTTAAATGATGAAACTAAAAAACGGATTTCACCGTATATTGTAAATTCAGATTCATTTGATTTTGAAGTAAAAGTATCACAAAATGATATTGCAGATTATATTGCAAATTCAAAACAGTATTGCAACAGCTTTATGGCTGAAAGCACTCTTATTCTCACGCAAATCTGCAACAGGATTCTCGAGAATTACGACGGATTTTTCTTCCATTCATCCAGCCTTATGCTTGATGATGAAGGCTATTTATTCACCGCTGTAAGCGGTACGGGAAAGTCTACTCATACGGCTTTGTGGAGAAAGCTTTTCAAAGAAAAAGTTGTGATGATTAACGACGACAAGCCGATTATACGCAAAAAAGACGGCGTTTTCTACGTTTACGGAACACCCTGGATGGGCAAAAGTGACATAGGAAATAACGTAAAAGCTCCGGTAAAGGCTGTCTATATTTTGCAGAGGGGCGAAAAAAACAGTGCAGTAAGAGTAAAACCGGGTGCGGTTTTCAAAAATATTCTTGAAGCTACCGTTGTGCCGACCGACAGGAGAAATATGGAAAAGCTCCTGGAGCTCCTTGACGAATTTTTCTGTTCTGTACCGCTTTTTCTTCTTACCTGCAATATGGATATTGAGGCGGCACAGGTTGCATATAATGCATCAAAGAATATATCCCTACAAGCATAAAGGAAGTAATAACAATGGATTTTTTACAGGTAGTATCAGTTGAAAATATGCGTAAAAGCGATGCGCATACAATTGAGCACCACACAAGCTCTGCCGAGCTTATGTACAGAGCGGCTCAGGGAATTTATGACGCAGTGCAGTTTGTCGGCAAGGTTGCCATTGTTTGCGGTAAGGGCAACAACGCCGGTGACGGTTACGCTCTGGCGTGTATCCTCTGCAAAAACGGAGTTACTCCGACAATATTCCGAGCTTCTGACGGATTTTCAAAGGACGGTCTTTACTACTACAAAACTGCACTTTCGCTCGGTGTACAAGAGGAAAGGCTTGAGCTTGCAAACGGCTTTACAGGTTTTGATATTGTCGTTGACTGCCTGCTCGGAACGGGTTTTTCGGGTGAGCTTAAGGGTGAAATCAGATACGCCGTTGAGCAGATTAACGCAACTAACGCATATGTAGTCAGCGCAGACATCAACAGCGGACTGAACGGCGATACAGGCGTTGCCGATATTGCCGTAAATTCCGATTTAACGGTGTCAATCGGAGCGTACAAAACGGGACTTTTCCTCAACGACGCACCGTATTACATTGAAAAGCTTGTAAATGCTGACATCGGAATCCATATGCTTGAGGAGGAATACAAGCTGATTGACTACTCGCTTTTGCATATGTTCGAGGGCTATAATTCCGAGGTTATGACTATTGAGGAGTTCTTTAAAAAATACGGCTTTGAGCCTGAAAAGTGCAACGTAGCCGAATGTGTTGCGCAAATCAGCAATGAAGAGAGAAAGACTGTTGTTGTAAAGACAGACCATTCTGCTGTTATCGCAGATTTAAAGTACGTCTATTTCTGCGCTGATTACGTGAGAGTATAATTTAGTTAAGGTATAAGTTTTGAGGTGAGTTATGAATTACAAGAGATTTTTGATTGAACCGAGTCCGAATTATGCGGCTAAAATTTTCCGTTGTCCCCAGATGATTGATGATTTTAACTTCACTCTGCATTGGCACAGAGATTACGAATTTATCTACGTAAAGAAAGGTCCTTTAAAGGTACAGAAGATTGACTGTCAGATTGTGCTAAATGACGGAGATGTTTATTTTATGAACAGCGAGGAAATCCATTCCTGCTGTGACGTAACAGACGATCTGCAATTTGTTGTTGTGAATATTTCACCGAAAATTTTAAAGCCGTATTTTGAAAATCCTGACGAGATTCAAACGTATGAAATAAAAAAGGGCGACGCCTGCGACAAGATTGCGCACTCGCTGAAGGTTTTGTATGAATGTGAAAATCTTAACGACAGGCTTGAAATTCTGAGAATTAAGGCTATCCTAAACAATATATCCTATAATCTCATAAAGCACTACAAAAATCCGGATATAAGCTTTGTAAAGGGCTCTAATTCCGACGATTTTGACTGTGCTAAAAGTGCACTTAAATATATGGAAGAAAATTATGCAAGTGACATTTCACTGACCGAGATTGCAAACTACGTCGGTATGACGCCTGCGCATTTTTCAAAGTATTTCAAGGATAAGAACGAGATGACATTCTCAAAATACCTTCGCAGAATCCGCCTTGACCACGCAATTAAGGATTTGCGTGACAGCGAAATTTCGGTTAAGGCGGCGGCTCTTAAAAACGGATTTCCGAATGTAAATTCGCTGATTCTCACCTGCAAGGAAATTTACGGCAGAACACCGCTTGAGATGAAACAGTTTGTCAGAACATAAGACAAATACGACAAATTGCGTATTGAACTAATTGAGCCGAAGTGATAAAATAAGCTTGAAAGGATGAGCCTAATGCGAGGATTTTTGCAGAGAATTGCTATTTTTATGCAGGGAAGATACGGCAACGACAAGTTCAACAACTTTCTTTACATTGTTTTCCTTGTGCTTTGGTTTATAAACATTTTAGTGTGGAACATAACGGCAACCCTTGTGCTCGATTTGCTGATGCTTGCCGTACTTATATATGCGCTGTTTCGTGCATTGTCACGCAATATCAACAAGAGAAGTCTTGAAAACAGGACGTTTATCAAGATTTTTGACGGCGTTAAAAATTGGTTTACGCTTACGCAGAAAAAGTTTCGTGACCGCAAGGATTTCAGATACATCAAGTGCCCTGTCTGCAAGGCACAACTCCGTGTGAAAAATAAAAAGGGCAATCACGTTGTAAGATGTCCTCGCTGCGGAAGTGAATTTGACAAGAAAATTTAGTCTATAAAATTAAAACGGACAGGCGATAATAAAACGCTTGTCCGTGTTTTGCTGTTTAGTATCAGAATTGCTGTTGCAGGAATTTGTAAAAATCTTCAAAACTGCCGTTTTTGTACTGTGAATAATCCTTGTTCTCACGGTTTACAATAGTGTCGGTGATAAGGTATGTATCAAAACCGAGCGTTTCAGCGCACATATCCTCGTCAACGTCGTTGCCTATCATAATGCTCTCCTCGGGTAAAATTCCACACTTTTCGCAGATAAATTCAAAATATTTTAAGTTCGGTTTGCAACAGCCAGAGTTTTCGTAGAATGTGACAAATTCAAAATCATCGGCTGAAACACCTGCCCATTCAAGTCTGCGGCGTGTTGCAACCTCGGGGAAAATAGGATTGGTAGCCGCAATAACTCTTCCGCCGTTCTGTTTAATGAAATCAACGCTCTTTTTGGCAAAGGGCGTAAAGGTTGTAGCCTCTTTCGCCGCAATAAATTCCTTTGTGTAGTAGTCGTCAAACTGCTCAATATACGGCGTCAAATCTATTCCGCATTCAGCCGAGGCAGTTTTCCAGAAAACGTCCTTGTTCAAGCGAGTGTTGTCGTTCTTCGTCATTGCGCCTGTGCCCTTCCAGATTGCCTTGACAAGCGTGTCGCTGTCAACGTTCAGTACAGGCACAAATCTTTTGCAGAGCGAAGAAAAATAAAGTTTAGTAAAATACTTCATATCCATCGGAAGAAGAGTTCCATCCAAATCAAAAAGATAATTTTTATACATTTTAATACCTCCGAAATTTTACAAATACATTATAAAATACAGCCGTCACAATTGCAAGAACAAAATTTTTACGCTATACTATTATTAAACCGATTTATTTCGAAAAGATAAACTATAATTTGCCGAGTGCCTCGGCGGGCAA
>DKWR01000073.1 GCA_002491825.1 Ruminococcaceae bacterium UBA7147 | reverse complement strand
AATCTTTATTCAGTTTTCAGGGTGTTACCCTTTTATATACACCGAGTAATCGGTGAGCACTTTAAATTTTATGCACCGCATTTGCGGTGCTTTTTTGTTTTTCTTGTTTTTTTCTTATAGATTTTGATTGAAAATTCTACAATAATAGAATATAATATAATATAATTATCGGAGGTGAGCGGCTATGTGTAACAGAAATCAAGCTGTTGAAATATTAAAAAAGGTCTATGAAAAAACCTTACCAATATTCAAGTGCATCGACAGCGCATATCTTTACGGCTCCTATGCCCGTGGGGATTATAACAATGAGTCTGACGTTGATATACTTCTGATTGTTGACTTATCGCAAGAAGAAATTTCTGATAAAAGAATGGCTGTTGCTTCTGTTTCAAGCGAGTTGAGTCTTGAATACGGCGTTACTGTATCTGTTACCGTAAAGCCGAAAGTTCAGTTCAACCGTTATTTTTCGGTTTTGCCCTTCTACCGGAATGTTTTGAAAGAGGGGATAAAGTATGCCGGCTGATGAAAAAATTTACTTGTCAAAAGTCCGTATTGAAAATGCCAAGGAATGTCTGAACGCCGCAAAGAGTTTGTACGAAATCGGCAGTTATAAAAGTGCCGCTAACAGTTCTTATTATGCTGTTTTTCATTCAATGAGGGCAATTCTTGCACTTGATGGTATTGATATGAAACATCATAGCGGTATAATATCTGAATTTCGCAGATTGTATATAAAAACAGGCGTGTTCGATACCGAACTTTCAACGATAATTTCCGCACTTTTTGATATAAGAACAGAGAGTGATTACGACGATTATTATGTGATTTCAAAGCAAGAGGTTAAGGAGCAAATTGCAAATGCCGAGTTGTTTTATAATGAAATCAAGGAGTATTTATCAAAATTAGTTGCTGAATAATATTAAATGCTGTCAGAGTTCAGACAGCATTTTTTATAATGGAGGAAAATTTATGAAAGTGCCGACTGTTGCAGAGGCTGAAAAGCTTTTGAGTGAAGCTGAAAAGCTGAATGCAGGCTTGTGGGTTGAGCATAACAGAACAGCAGGCTTTTGCGCAAGGGCGATTGCCGAAAAATGCGATAACCTGAATCCGGAATACGCCTATGTTCTTGGCTTGCTCCACGATATTGGCAGGCGTGAGGGTGTTACCGATATGAAGCATATCATTGACGGCTACAGATTTATGCTGTCTATGGGCTATGACGACAGCGCACGAATCTGCCTTACGCACTCATTTCCGTACAAAAACATAAGTTCCTACAACGGCATAAACGATTGCAGTGAGGAAGAAACCGAGTTTATTCAGTCTTTTATTGAAAATACGGAGTATGACGATTACGACAGGTTAATTCAACTTTGTGACGCAATCTCATTTCCGAGCGGTGCAACATTCCTTGAAAAAAGGCTTGTAGATGTCGTTATGCGCCGAGGCTTTAATAATTACACGGTGCAGAAATGGAAGGCATTTTTTGAATTAAAGGAATATTTTGACAACAAAACGCAGACGGATATTTATAAAATTTTAAATGTGAGTATATAATTTTCGGGAGCTTATTTAATGAATAGTTTTGAAACTAAAAAATTTGAAATTTTCTCAAATTTAGGCGAAAGTAAAAATATGGTGCTTTCAACGTCTTATAAAGATAAAGTGACCTCACGAATGATGAGCGTGATTATTTTTGACGGCGAGTTTTATTTTCAGACCGATAAACATTTCAGAAAGTATAATCAGATAAAAAACAATCCGAATGTATCTTTGTGTTGCGATAATATATCGATTGAGGGCGTTTGTACTGAGCTTGGAAAGCCTTTAGATAATCAAAAATTTAATGAGCTGTACGAAAAACACTATAATTATTCATATCAGCAATATTCCTCGCTGGACAATGAAAGGCTTTTCAAGGTTATTCCTACATATATCCAAATGTGGACGTACGAAAACTCAAAGCCGTATATTGAAATTCTTGATTTGAAATCAAAGGAATATAGAAAAATACAATATGAATGTTAAGTTTGTTTCCAAAAAGTTATAAAGAACAGTTAAATGATGTATTTAATTTATTTTTTAGCATATACTTGAAATGCCATAAAGTATATGATATAATATGCTTAGGCAAATGTTAGGAGAGTTCCATAGGAACAGCGAAACCCCCACGAGCTAGCACCTCGTGGGGGTTTCTTTTCCTTTTTGGTAAGGCGGAACAAACCTTAGGTTGGTTACCGGTTAATCATCACTGTTCAACCATTTGCAAATATAGTAGGATAATATATTTGCCGCTACAGAAATGATGAATGTCAGGAGAATGTCCATAGAACCCCCCCTTTTCCGTACCAAGTATAGGGGGCGGTAACGTATGTATTGTAACATATAATAAAAATACAATCAACGATAATATTGCAACTTTTCGCCGATTTAAAAAGTGTTATGTACAAAGGAGGGGTGATGATGAATGATTTAATCAGCGCTGATGATTTCATTGCCAAAGCCGTAAATGAATATTCGGACACCATTTACAGGGTTGCCCTGAACATAACCAAAAATAAGGACGACGCATTCGACGTTTGTCAGGAGGTTTTTGTAAGGCTCATTAAAAATAAACACAAGATAAAAAACGCCGACCATCTTAAGGCGTGGCTTTTGCGTGCCGCCGTAAACTGCGCTAAAAGCAGTAAAACCTCGGCATATGTCCGCTGTTGCGTACCGCTTGACGATATTGCCGAGCAGGGCGTGACGGACACGACAACCGACAAAACGCTGTTTGAGTCCGTTATGTCACTGCCGCCTAAGTACAGCGCCGTTATTTATCTGTTTTATTACGAGGATATGAAAATATCCGAGATTGCAAAAATCCTTGACATAACGCAGTCAGCGGTGAAGTCACGGCTTGTTCGGGGCAGAAACGCACTTAAAGAAATTATCGAAAAGGAGCAGAACTATGATTGACAACAATGATTTTGACGGAGAAACATATAAAAACGAAGCCGAAAACATAAAATTAAGCAGAAATCAGAAAGAAATTCTGCTTGAAAAAATGCGTGAGGCTGACAGAAAGCTTGAAAAGGAAGAAAACAAGCCGAAGAAAAATAAGATTTTCAACACAACGTGGACAAGAGCCGTAGCAGCATCGCTTGCGGTTGCACTTATAGGAACGGCTTGCTATATGGGATTTTCAAATTTCAACAAGGCATCTGAAAATAACGGTGCGACAATCTCTGACGACAGCAAAAAATCAAGCGGCAATTTATTTTCAATAACGGCTAATGCGGCTGAGATTGAAAACAAATCTGTGATAGGTATGTTTTCGGGAATGAACGGCGGTCAGTTTTTGTTGAAGGACTTTGAAAACGAAGATACCGTTTACCGCAACAAACAGGGCAAGGTTGATTATTTTAACAACTATGAGCTTACGGAGCTGAACATAAAGGGCAGTAACATAGAAAGCGTTGTGTTCAGGTCAAACCGCAAAGGCGTGTATTTTGTTATTTCTTCAGAAATTTTCACAAGCTCGGAAGATGAAAAAATCGACAATGAAAATAATAAGATAATCGATAACAGATATTTCGGGCAGAAAAAGATAGCTGAATCGGGTAATTTTTCCGACTATGACAGTCTTGAAAATTCGCAGTACACCAAAGCGGAATTTGAAGAACACTCTGACGGCTTGTACGGAGAATTCTGCGACGGCTTTACTTATACGCTGAAAAATCCGACGGATAAGGAACAGATAATCGAAATCGGTCAGGCAATCAGCCTTGTTGTTGAAACCGACAGAACGGACAGTGAGATTGACGAGCTTATGAATGAATATTGCAATTTAAACGATGAATTGCTCATATTGAGAGCCGAAAACCGCAGTGCAAACGGCGAATCCGGAATGGTGTCCGATGAAGAAAACGAGCTTGAGAGAAAGATGGAAAAGCTGAATAATCAGATGGTGCAAAAGACAGCAGATGGCGCAGTGATTGACGTAACCGTAAAATTCACCGACGGCAGTGCGCAAACTCAAAAAATCAATGTCGGATATTACGAGAGCGAAGAGGACGGCGTGTATTTTTCACCGAATATAACGTTCAGTCCGGCTTGAAAATACGAACCGAATGTGATACAATAAAAGCATAGAAATCCGCATAAATTGCAAAACCCCACGAAATTTGCTCGTGGGGTTTATTTGATAGAATCGGGGTGAGGTTTTGCAGGACGTTAATTTATCGCATTCGGGGACGGAAACGAAAAAGGATATGCAACAGATTTTTGAGTCGCTGGGAACAGTGCGCAGTTTTTCAAAGGGCGAGATAATCTACCGTCAGGGGGATTATGCCGGCACATTCTGCTATCTGAAAAAGGGTAGAGTAAGCGTGTTTATGACCTCGATTGACGGAATGGAGAAAACGCTCAACACTGCATCAAGGGGAGAACTGCTCGGCGAGGGCGCATTTTTTGACAAAAAGCCGAGGGTAAGCTCGGCTCGGGCGGTAACGAACTGCGAGGTCGTTATGATTGACGAGCAGACGCTGACAAACCTCTTTGCAAAGCACCCGAAGCTTGCGTTTGAACTGCTTGAAATCCTGTCAAACAGAATCCGACTGCTTTCCTCACAGCTCGACTCAATGACGTTTTTGCAGGCTGACGCAAGAATCGCACGACTGCTTTTGCAAAGCGAAAAGGACGGATATGTCAGCCTTACTCACGAGGAAATAGCCTCCGCAGTGGGCGTGTCGAGGGTGACGGTCAGCAAGACGCTCGGCAAATTTTGTGCAAACGGCGATATTTCAACGGCGTACAGAAAGGTTATAATCAAAAACCGTAACCGCCTTGAAGAGATGTCGGAAATGTGAGATCAATTAACAATTTACAATGAACAATTAACAATTAAATTCGGGCAGACAGGTGGCTGTGATTTGTGACCTGCTTGCCCGAATTATTTTATTAAAGTCACATTAGAGTCATTTTGAGGATGTAATATATGCCTGAAAGCTCGAGAGGACTGTCAGGAAAGTCCTGCGGTCTTTAATGAAAAATTATATTTTAGGAGTGTGTTTTATGGAAATTTTAAGAGTAGAAAACCTTGTAAAAACCTACGGCGATGGCGAAAACAAAGTAAACGCCGTTGACGATATTTCGCTTTCTGTTGAAAAGGGCGAGTTCGTCGCAATCGTCGGCGCAAGCGGTAGCGGAAAGTCAACGCTTCTGCACCTTATCGGCGGAGTTGACCGCCCCACAAGCGGAAAAATCTTCATTGACGGCAACGATATTACAAAGATGAACAGCGACACGCTGGCGATTTTCCGCAGACGGCAAATCGGAATTGTTTACCAGTTCTATAACCTCATTCCGATTCTGACGGTTGAGGAGAATATTAAATTGCCGTGCGACCTTGACAAAAGCCCCGTTGATAAAAAACAGCTTGACGAAATTCTCGACACCTTCGGCTTGCGAGCAAGAAGAAAGCACCTGCCAAACGAGCTTTCGGGCGGTCAACAGCAGAGAACGTCAATTGCACGTGCGCTGATTGCAAATCCTGCGCTTGTGCTTGCCGACGAGCCGACAGGCAACCTCGACACAAAGGCGAGTGAGGACATTATGAACCTGCTGAAAATCTCGAACAGAACCTACAATCAGACAATCATAATGATTACGCACGACTTGGAGCTTGCAAAGCAGGCTGACAGGATAATCACGATAAGCGACGGCAAAATTGTTGAGGAGGGTTAAAGGTGAACACACTTAATAAACTCACGCTTAAGAATTTAAAACTCAACAAAAGCCGTACGATTGTTACAATTATCGGCATACTGCTTTCGACTGCGCTGATTACCGTTGTTGCAGGAATTGCCGCAAGCGGTCAGCAGACTATGATTGACGGTCAGATTAACTTTTCGGGAAATTATGACTTGTTCATTTCGGGAAATGCAACGAGCGAGGACGTAAAGGAAATCAAGGCGAACAGGAATGTTGAAACCGTCTATATAAACGATTACGGCGATTTTGTAAGAATACCGAATTATAAAAACGATAAAAAACCTTACGCTTATGTTCAGACTTTAACTCCGAAAGCGTTTACCGATTGCTTTAATCTTCCGCTTAAGGATGGCAGATACCCCGAGAACGGCTCGGAGCTTGTCCTCACGCAGAATTTTATCAATAACTCCGCAAAGGAATACAAGGTCGGCGACACAATCACGCTTGAAAAGGGAGTGCGCAAAACCTCGGACGGCAGAGTAATTCCGAATACAAATCCTTACGGACAGGAGTTTGTTTACGACGAACAGGAAGTTATGGGTGAAACCTCGGCTACCGTTAAGGAGATCGAGGAGCATTTTGAGGTTGAGTCGAGCAAGGAATATAAGATTGTCGGCATACTTGACGAATACTACAGCAGTTGTTTTACGTCCTTGGAATGGAGTGTATTTTTACCGATTTATACCGCCGCAGAGTCGGACGATATTTCAAAGGACGGCTTGCTGTATGTAAAATACACAGACGAGGGCGAGAAAAATTATATTCAGACCACGTCACAGCTTACGGGAGTTTCAGAGGAGCGTATAAGGGAATATCTTAACCAGAGCTGCGAGCTTGAGGTCGGGGAAACAAAGTATAACTATTTTTCCGTAAACACCTCTTTGCTTTCCTACAAGGGCTATGCGTTGAGCGACAACAGCCTGCAAATGTTCTTTACGTTGGCGGCTATCATTATAGCAATTGTAATTGTCGCAAGCGTGTTTGTAATCCGCAACAGCTTTGCAATTTCAATCACCGAAAAAACAAAACTGTACGGAATGTTGTCCTCAGTCGGCGCAACGTCACGACAGATACGTCACAATGTGCTGTTTGAAGGCTTTGCGCTTGCGCTGATAGGCATACCGCTGGGAATATTGCTCGGCGTTGGCGTAGTTGCAATCCTGATTCAACTTTTAAATATGTTGCTTGTTGATATGCTTAACGGTACTTCGTTTGTCTACAGCGTTCCTGTTTTTGCGATTGTGCTTGCAGTTGCGCTGTCACTTCTTACCATTCTTTTCTCAACGCTCGGCAGTGCTTTCAGAGCCTCAAGAATTGCACCTGTTGACGCAGTAAGGGGCAACAACGACATTAAAATCAAGAAAAAGCAGAAAGCCTACAAATGCCCGAGTTTTATTAAAAAGCTGTTCGGTATGGGCGGTGAAATCGCCTACAAAAACCTCAAAAGAAGTAAGAAAAAGTACCGCACAACGGTAATTTCAATCGTTGTCAGCGTTGCCGTTTTCATAGCCGTTTCAAGCTTTATTCAGTACGCAACGGAGTACAGCTCAAAGTATTACCACGAGGTTGACTATAATCTGTCGGTAGACAGAATGGGATTATACAGTGATTTTGACGAAATGGTTTCGGATTATGAAAATCTTTCAGAACTTGACGGGGTTAAAAACTGCCGTCTTGAAGGTGTCTTAGGCGGTTATATCAAAAGAACTGACGAATTAAAAGACGTTTTAACAGACGACGCAAGCATTTACAATTTTACTTCAGCCGAGAGTGATTTTTATTATCTCGAGCTTTTAGCCTTTGACGATGTGACCTATAAGCAAAAGCTGAAAGAACTCGGACTTGATTATAACGAGGTAAAGGATAAGGGTATTCTAATAAATAACTTTGAATATTTAGATGAGAACGAACATCTGCAAAAGGGCGAGCTTTTCAAAGCCGATAAGGTGAAGTCACTTAATGTCAGGGAGAGTAACGACCCGGCATATGAAGAATATTACAAAAGTGCCGATATTGAAATTGCTAAGGTTTATAATACCACTCCCGAGGCGCTGAAATACTTCCGTCCTTCCGAGAGTGATGTTTATTTGCTTGTAAGTCTTGACACACTGAAGAATAATTACGATATAGATTATCTGAGTGAAGGAATTTACATTAACGCTGAAAATGCAAACGAGCTTGAAGAAACAATATCAAATCTTGACGGCGGTCAGGAGTTCAGCGTGTATAACGTTGAGAAAATGGCGAATATGTACAACGCAATGACGCTTGTAATCAGCATTTTTGCCTACGGCTTTATAATCGTAATTTCACTTATCGGCGTGACAAATATCTTCAATACAATTACAACGAATATGCGCCTGAGGAGCAAGGAGTTTGCAATGCTTAAATCAGTCGGAATGACAAAGCGTGAATTCAACCGAATGATACGGCTTGAAAGCCTGTTCTACGGCGTTAAGTCGCTCTTAATCGGAATACCGCTCGGACTGCTTGCAGGCATGGGAATATTTATGGCATTTTCAATGAACCTTGCAACCGACTTTGTTGTGCCGTATACGGCTATCGCAATCAGCATTGTGTTCGTGTTTGCGGTTGTGTGGCTGATTATGAGATTCTCAATTTCAAAGGTGCAAAAGCAGAACATAATTGAAACAATCCGCAACGATAACATTTAGTTGACAGAAATATCGTTTTGTCGGATAATATAATCGTATTTTAAAAACGGCGGGTGCAAAATTATGAACATTCTTCTGATTGAGGACAACCGAATAATCTCAAAGGGCATTGTCTATGCGCTGGAGCAGAACGGCTATTCTGTAACGCTCTGCGAGAGCTTTAGTTCAGCTCTCTGCACCGCACCGTTTGATTTTGATTTAGTAATTATCGACATATCCCTGCCTGACGGAAACGGCTTTGAGTTGTTTGACGAAATCCACCGTTTATGCGAGTCGCCGATAATTTTCCTCACCGCAATTGACGACGAGGACAGCATTGTAAAAGCCTTTGACCTCGGCGCAGACGACTACATCACAAAGCCGTTTTCAATGCGTGAGTTGCTCGCCCGAATCCGCAGGCTGACTTCAAAGAACAGCGCAAAATCAAGCCTTGTCACTACGGGCAATATAAGCGTTGACCTTGAAAGCCGAGAGGTTTACAGGGACGGCGCAAGGGTGGAGCTGACTGCGCTTGAATACAAAATCTTTTCAATTCTCGCAAGAAACTGCGGAAAAACCGTCACACGTGAAATTATCCTCGAAAAAATCTGGGATATTGCAGGCAACTACGTAAACGACAACACCCTGACCGTCTATATCAAGCGTATCCGTCAAAAGCTCGGTACGGACAGAATCAAAACCGTTAAGGGAGTCGGCTACAGGCTGGAGGAAGAATGAAACGCTCACAAAAATTTTTAGTAATATTTCTTGTGCTGACAGCCGTTTTTTCAGCCGTCACCGCAGTGTTTTCAGCTTTTGAGCTTGAAAGGGTACGGCAGAACACCAACAGCGCAGTAATGCAGATACTTGAAAACGTAAAGGAAAAATATCCCGAGGTTTCACAGCGTGAGCTTGCCGAAATATTAAATAATAAGTCGGAAAATCCGCAGACTGAAAGCAGTCTGAAAAAATACGGAATCGACCTTGACAGCGACTGGGCGGTCTACCAAAATGACGGAACGAGTGTTTTTATAATTGTAGCAAACGCAATTATATGCGCCGTTTCCTGCCTTGCCCTTACAGCGGTTTTCCTGAAATACTTCAAAAGTCAGAAAGCGGAATCTGAACGTCTTGCAGGTTATCTGCGCAAAATCAACCGCAGAAATTACGACCTTGAAATCAAGTCAAACAGTGAGGACGAAATGTCTCAGCTCCAAAGCGAAATCTACAAAACCACAGTAATGCTAAAGGAGCAGGCGGACAATTCGCAGAGGGACAAGGAAAATCTGAAACAGTCGCTTTCCGATATTTCCCACCAGCTCAAAACTCCGCTAACGTCGATTATGGTGATGCTCGACAATATTATCGAGGACGAAAATATGCCCGAGGATATTAAACGTGACTTTTTAAACGACATTCGGCACAGCAGTAACTCAATCAGCTTTCTTGTTCAGTCAATTCTTACGCTGTCAAAGCTTGACGCAAATTCAATTGTGCTGAAAAGCAAGACGGAAAATGTGAAAAATATTCTTGACGAGTGCGTAAAAAACACTGCCGTACTTGCGGAAATAAAGGGCGTTGAAACAAGCGTTGAGTGCGATACCGGCTTAACGCTCGACTGCGACTTCAAGTGGCTTTGCGAGGCGATTACGAACATTGTCAAAAACTGCATTGAGCATACAAATGAGGGCGGATTTGTAAGTCTGAAAGCCGAAAAAACCTCTCTCTGCACGAAAATCACAGTAACGGATAACGGGTGCGGAATTGACAAGGACGATTTGCCGCATATTTTTGAAAGGTTCTACAAGGGCAGAAATCGTGATGAAAACAGCGTTGGAATCGGACTTGCGCTTGCAAAGACAATCATTGAAAAAAGCGGCGGCAGTATCTACGCCGACTCAACGCAAGGCGAGGGCACGAAGTTCACGATTACGATATTTGATATAAAAAATCAATAAAAAGAATAAAACACCTTGACAATCATACAACTTGTGTTATAATAAGAGTATAAAAATATTTTACCACAATATTTTGTATGTTTTCATTACTGACGGGCGGATTGCAAAATCCGCCCAAAACTCTTTTTAGGGGGTATTTTCAATTAACAATGAACAATTACGGTCGAGCGGATAGGCTGTAATAATTCGAAAGTTTATTGCCCGAATTAATTTATATGTTTAACCTCAATGTAGGGAACAGTCTTGACCGTTCCGATTGCCTATAAGTCAGATGTAATTCTGCGGAACAGTCAAGACTGTTCCCTACACTAACCTATTAATTAAGTTTATTTGTCAACTGAATTTAACATCAAAAGTAAATTACGGTTGATTGTAAAGCTACATTTTATCTGTTATTCTATTGTCAAAGGGGTGTGAAAAAGTATGATTGGTATGAATCTGAAATATTTTCGCAAAAAGGAAGGTCTTTCACAGGAGGAGCTTGCCGAGAAAATTGAAGTTTCACGTCAGTCGGTTGCAAAGTGGGAAAGCGGAGAAACTCTGCCCGATATTGTAAAGTGCAGAGAGCTTGCAAACCTTTTCGGCACGACGATTGACAACCTGATTAATTACTCGTTTGAGGAGGAACAGCTCGTCGAAAACGAAACCGACGGCAAGTTTGTTTTCGGAATCGTCAAGGTGGGCGAGAGAGGTCAGGTCGTAATTCCCAAACATGCAAGGGAAGTTTTTAAAATCAACCCGGGCGACAAGCTTGTAGTTCTCGGCGACACAAAACAGGGCGGAATCGCTCTTGCAAAAATCCCCGGACTGGAATCATCTTTTAAATAATAAGCTTATCCCTTTTAGTCAGCTTTGATTTAGGCTTATTGAATGATATAAACGATAATTTAGCGTTGGA
>DKWR01000029.1 GCA_002491825.1 Ruminococcaceae bacterium UBA7147 | reverse complement strand
CGCAGTGGCAATCAAACTTTACCGATTAAATCGTAGTTTTAGAGGAAAACTCACATTTCCGTAGGGGACGGGTTCCCACACGTCCCTAAACGTTGTCAATATATCAACCAACCCAAGGAAAACAACCTTATCCACACAACACGCACTATTACAAATCCGGAGCGTAGCGACCCGTAACTCCACACTCCACACTCCACACTCCAAACTCCACACTCCAAACTCCACACTTAAATTATAGTTTACTTTACTAAAAAGGATAACCGTATTTATAATTTATCCTGCTCAATCACCTTGTCAAGTTCCTTTACCATATCGCATACAATTTCATAGCTTCCGCCCTTTGTTACGCTCGCAAGCAGAGCGTTTATGTTTTCCTCAAACTTTTCGGGCAGGATTTTGCAACTGCTCTTGCAAAGCGACACAAGGCGTTTTTCACCCGGATGAGTGAGCCTGTTAAGAGCAAAAATTATGTCAAAATAGCTTGCCAGAAATTCCGTTGTTCTGTGGTGAACGCTGACTAAATCACCCCTTGATTCCGCTTTTTTAATCTGCATATCATAAGAGGGAAGCTTGCCGCTTAACAGATTGCGGTTGTTTTCAATTATGTTTTTGCGGAGCTTTTCGGGATAGGGAATGTCGTACTTTTTCTGAAGTGCAGTAAATTCCCCAGTCTTGTCAAACAGCACCTTGCTGTTTATTATGTTGTGCCAGAAGCAGGTTGTATAGCCGTTAAACGGCTTGCCCTCGTCAACTACCATATTAAGATACTGCGAAAACATTTCCGTATTGCGGTAGATAATGTCAATCGGTGTGCCGCTTTTGAGAATACAGTTGTCCTCAAGCTCCCAGTAATGGTTGCCGATTTCACCCTCACAGCAGAACGGCATTACGGTTTTGCGTTTGTCCTCAAGTGAAAGCTCCGAGTTGAGGTAAACGTAAATGTCATAGTCGGAGGAATTGTCGTTTACTCCTGTTGAACGAGAGCCTCCGAGCACGACGGCGTCGGTTTCTTTTAGTTGTTTAAAAGCCGATATAACTGAATTAAAGTAATCGTCATTGCTGTATTTTGTCATAAAATAACCTCCGAACAAATTTTCATAAATATTATAGCATTAATTTATATGGTATATCAACGCCATATTTTATAATCTAATTGTTTTATTTTGAAAATTATTGATTTTCTGCACTAAATTTGATACTATATTATGTAAATTAAAGTATGTTAAATCTGCTTGTTTGTTTCGTAATTTGGGGGCGGTTGATATAAAGGGGATTTTTAGAAAGGCAAAGGGTTCGTTTAAACGCCTGTCGCCTATGAAAATAATTCTTCTGGGATTTCTGATAATAATTCTTCTGGGAACGGCGCTTTTGTGCCTGCCGATTTCCTCTCGCAGCGGTCAGGCTACTCCGTTTATGACCTCTTACTTTACCGCAACTTCGGCTGTGTGCGTTACGGGACTTATTAAGGTTGACACCCACAACTACTGGTCGCTTTTCGGTCAGCTTGTTATTCTTGGTCTTATTCAGGTCGGCGGAATGGGATTTATGACAATCTGTATTTCCGCAATTTCTATGACGAAAAAGAAAATCGGTCTTGCATCACGTGAAATAATGCAGAACTCCGTTTCTGCTCCACAGCTCGGCGGAATAGTAAGAATGACTCGTTTTATCCTGCTCGGAACGCTTACGGTTGAGCTTGTCGGTGCGTTTTTGCTTTCGTTTGCGTTTGTTCCGCAGTTCGGATTTTTAAAGGGAATATGGTTTTCACTGTTCCACAGCGTTTCGGCGTTCTGCAACGCAGGCTTTGACCTTATGGGCGGGTTGGGAGATTTCTCCTCGCTGACCGGCTACGTTTCAAATGTATATGTATGCGTTGTGATAAGTTTGCTTATCGTAATCGGCGGTCTCGGCTTTTTCGTGTGGCGTGATGTACTTGATTGTAAATTCAGACTCTCAAAATTCAGGTTGCAGACAAAGGTTGTTCTGCTGATAAGCTCTGCCCTCATAGTTTTCGGCGCAGTTCTGCTGTTCCTTACAGAGCTTAAAAATCCTGCGTCAAACAAGGAGAGTATTCCACAGCAGATTGGCTCGGCACTGTTTCAGTCCGTAACAACAAGAACGGCAGGATTTAATACCGTTGACCTTTCGTCAATAACTCATTCGAGTATGTTCATAATGATTCTGCTGATGCTTGTCGGCGGTTCACCCGGCTCTACGGCAGGCGGTATGAAAACAACAACATTTGCAGTCCTGATTTCATCCATCATCAGCACCTTCAAGCACAGAAAAACAGCCGAAATGCTCGGCAGACGTCTTGAGGACAACGTAACAAGGCTTGCAACCTGTGCCGTTACATTGTATGTATTTTTTGCAGGCGGTGCGGCGGTTGTTATTTCAACGCTTGACAATATACCGTTTATCAACGCATTGTTTGAGTCGGCGTCTGCTATAGCAACAGTCGGACTTACAACGGGAATAACAACACAGCTCGGAACAATTTCATCTGTTCTCCTGACGCTGTTAATGCTTTTCGGCAGAGTGGGCTCGCTTACAATGCTGTTTGCTTTTTCAAATTACAAGAGTAAGCCGCAGTCGCAGAAGCCGCTTGAAAAAATTCAGATAGGATAAGGAAGATAATATTATGAAGTCAGTTTTAATTATAGGCCTTGGCAGATTCGGCAGACATATGGCGCAAAAGCTGATTGACGAGGGCAACGAGGTGCTCGCAATTGAAAAAAGCGAGGAACGTGCCGACAATGCCGTCAGCATAATTGACGATATTCACATTGCAGACGCAACCGACGAGGCGTTTATTAAGTCGCTCGGCGTGAATAACTTTGATTTGTGCGTGGTAGCAATAGGCGATAATTTTCAGAGTGCGCTTGAAATAACCGTTCTGCTCAAGGATTTAGGTGCAAAGTACATTCTTGCAAGAGCAAGCAGAGAGGTTCACCGCAAGCTGTTGCTTCGAAACGGAGCCGACCACGTTGTTTACGCCGAAAGAGAAATGGCTGAACGACTTGCAATAAAATACGGTGCAAAGAATATTTTTGATTATATAGAGCTTTCGGACGATACCGCAATTTGCGAGATAGCAGTGCCCGACGGCTGGGTTGGCAAGACGATTCTTCAGAAATCTGTCCGTAATAAATATAATGTAAGCATTCTTGCAATAAAAAAGGACGGAGTGATTTACGCAAACCCAAATTCAGACCATATTTTTGATAAGCACGAAACGCTTATGGTGCTTGCACATATGGATGATATTGACAGAATTACACGCTGACAGAGGGTGCTGTTAAATCTGCTTGTGTATTGACAAAATACACCTGTTGATTTATCATTTTAGCAAGTGAATAAAAATCATATTTTAATTGAAAGGAGATATGATTGTGGATAATAAAGATTACGGCGATAATTTTGACGTTACAAGCGGCAAATCTTCAAACGATTATGACTTGGATAATTTTGACGTAGACGCCGCAGATAACTTTTCGCACACAGTTCACAGCGAAGCGGAAGAAACAAGCCGTGCAGACGCTGACGACGACTACGGCGATAATTTCGATTCGCAGACGGGCGAGGATAATAAAAATTATTCCTTTGACGATGATTACGAAAACAATTCCGAGGAATATTACATAAACACAACCCCGAGCGAAAAAAGTAAATCGGGCGGAAAGAAGAAAAAGAAAAGCTCTAACAAGGCTGTTGCGGCAGTGCTTACCATTGCGGCTGTAATGTGCCTTATTGCGGCAATTGTGTTTGCGGTTACGCAGTGTTCGGGCGGAAACAACGACAAAAAAGCAACGACTGCTCCGTCGACAATTGCGACAACTGCCGAGGTTACAACTCAGGTTCAGACTAACGCCGAAACACAGGCTATCTACACCGAGCCTGAAACAACGGAAGCGCCTACCGAGGTAACGACCGAAGTGCCGACAGAGGCTCCGCAGACACAGGCTTCCGAAACCCAGCCTGTTGAAACAGAGGCACCAACGCAGGCAGAAACGGAAGAGCCTGTTTCGGATGAAACACAAGAGCCGAGTATGTAGTAATTATAGTTTATATCATACCAATAATAATATTGAAATATAAATTTAAAAGAAAAGAGGATAAATAAAATGGGATGTAATCACGATTGTTCCTCCTGCTCTTCGAGCTGTAAGGACAATAATAACGAAGGTTTGCACGAGGCGCTGAATCAGTACAGCAGTGTAAAAAAGGTAATCGGCGTTGTGTCGGGCAAGGGCGGCGTAGGCAAAAGCCTTGTAACCTCAATGCTCGCCGTAACAATGAACAGAATGGGCAAGAGCGTTGCAGTGCTTGACGCTGATATTACCGGTCCGTCAATTCCCAAGGCATTCGGCAGAACGCAGAGATGTATGGGCAGTGACGAGGGAATTATCCCTGTTGAAACCGAAACCGGAATCAAAATAATGTCAATCAACCTTTTGCTTGAAAACGAAACCGACCCGGTTGTATGGCGTTCGCCGATGATTACGGGAACGGTAAAGCAGTTCTGGACAGACGTTGTGTGGGGCGATGTTGACTATATGTTTGTCGATATGCCTCCGGGAACGGGTGACGTTCCGCTGACTGTGTTCCAGAGCATACCGCTTGACGGAATAGTTGTTGTGGCTTCTCCGCAGGAGCTTGTCGGAATGATTGTTGAAAAGGCTGTTAAAATGGCGAATATGATGGACGTTCCCGTACTCGGAATTGTTGAGAATATGAGCTACTTTGCCTGTCCTGAGTGTGGAAAGAGATTTTCCGTTTTCGGCGAAAGCCACGTTGACGAAATTGCCGAGAAGTACGGCACAAGAGTGCTTGCAAAGCTCCCGATTGATTCAGAGCTTGCAAAGAGCGTAGACAACGGCAGAGTAGAATTTTTTGAGGGCAATTACCTTGACGAAGCCGCTGAAAAGCTGTAAAAATTAAATTCACGTGACCGAAGGTCACACATAACTTCCATAAGGGGGATTTATTATGAAATGTACAAATTGCGGAAATGAATTTATGGGCAAGTTCTGCCCGAACTGCGGTACACCTGCACCTGTAAATGACAGTGCACCCGTTCAGAATGAGCAGACACAGCCGACAGAGCCGTTTGTGAACACACCCGAGCAGACGGATGTAACGCAGCCTGTTTGGGAAACTCCTGTTCCCGAAAACACACCCGAACAGAATGTAATTCCCGAGCCTGTTCAGTATAATCCGACAAGTGATTATAATTCAAATGTTCAGCAAGAGCCTGCACAGCCACAGCAAACAAGCTTTGGTCAGCAGTTTACGAACAGCTCAAACGGCGGATATACGGGACAGCAGTTTACAAACCAGCCGCAGAATAATGCACCCTCGGGCAAAAAGGGTATGAGTACAGGCAAGATTGTAGGACTTGTGCTCGGAATTGTGGGCGGTTTAATCCTTATACTTTGTATTATAGTCGGCGTTGTTGCTTGCAACATTATTAATGCCGGAAAGAACGTTATAAATAACTTTGCAAGCTCCTTTGTTTCAGAGATTGAAGATTACACACTGCCAGACTGGGAAGAAGATACAACAGTAAACAGTGCAATTGTGGAAGATACTACTGTTCCCGAAACAAGCGATAGTTCAGATTATGAGGACTACTACGGTAAACTTGACGACGTTTCTCACTGCTACTACAAAGAAACCGAGGGCGGCGTAAAAATTACAGGCTATGACAATATGTACGACTACGAAGCAAAAACTCTCACTGTTGAAATTCCCTCAAAGATTGAAGGCAAGGACGTTGTTGAAATTGAAAGCTTGGGTGTTTATAATTACAGCGGCAACGACGATTTGTATATAAAGGTTGTAGTTCCCGGTTCGGTAAAGGTTATCAGAGAATATGCTTTTGCATTTAACGATGACATTAACGAAGTTGTAATCGATGACGGCGTTGAAACCATAGAATCCTACGCTTTTTACGACAGCGAAAATTTAAAGTCGGTTACTGTTCCGAAATCTGTTACGTCTATGGATGACTGCGGACTCGGTATGGAAATTGATGACGATACTTATGATGACGTTGCAATCGACGGCTTTGTGCTTTACGGAGCAAAAGGCTCAACTGCTGAAAGCTACGCAAAGGAAAACAACCTGAAATTTGCCGAAGCGAAGTAATTCAATTCGGAATGCGTAATGCGTAATTCGGAATTAATTGAATTTCAAACAAAAAAACGGTCGGAATACCTTGATTGGTGTTCCGACCTGTTTTTATGCTTTTTATCAGATAATCGACTTTATAAGTCCGCCCTTTTTGATTATGTTCTGAATGAACTCGGGGAACGGTTCTGCCTGATATGTCTTGCCTGTTGTTTCGTCTGTGATAACGCCTGTGTCAAAGTTTACCGAAACGGTGTCGCCTGACTTGATTTCCTTTGCCGCCTCGTCACATTCAAGAATCGGAAGTCCGATGTTGATTGCGTTGCGGTAGAAAATTCTTGCAAAGGTCGATGCGATTACGCACGAAATTCCGCTTGCCTTAATCGCAATCGGAGCGTGTTCACGTGACGAGCCGCAGCCGAAGTTCTTTTCGGCAACCATAATGTCGCCTTCCTTTACGTTGTTCACAAAATCCTTGTCGATGTCCTCCATACAGTGAGCCGCAAGCTCCTTGTGTGACGCTGTGTTAAGATAGCGAGCAGGGATAATTACGTCTGTATCTACGTTGTCGCCGAATTTATGTACAGTACCTTTTGCGTTCATATTTAGCACCTTACCTTTCTTAGTTGAGCTTTGCGGGGTCTGTGATGTAGCCCGTTACTGCGCTTGCAGCCGCAACGGCAGGGCTTGCAAGGTAAACCTCGCTGTCAACGTGTCCCATTCTGCCTACAAAGTTGCGGTTGGTAGTTGAAATTGCCTTTTCGCCTGCGGCAAGAATACCCATATGACCGCCAAGGCAAGGTCCGCAGGTGGGAGTTGAAACAACTGCGCCAGCCTCAACAAATATGTCGAAAAGTCCCTCGTGCATAGCCTGAAGCCAGATTTTCTGTGTGCCGGGGAGGATAATGCATCTTACGTTGTCGGCAATCTTTCTGCCCTTGAGAATGCCTGCCGCCGCACGTAAATCGGAAATTCTGCCGTTTGTGCACGAGCCGATTACGCACTGGTCAATCTTAACTTCCTTTTCGCCGATTTCATCAACCGTTCTTGTGTTTTCGGGAAGGTGTGGGAATGCAACAGTCGGCTTAAGCTCGCTCAAATCAATCGTATATTCCTCGTCATAAACAGCGTCCTCGTCGGCTGTGTATTCAACGGGAGTGCCCTGATACCTGCCGTTGCAGTATTCACGTGTTACGTCGTCAACAGGGAAAATGCCGTTCTTTGCGCCTGCCTCAATAGCCATATTTGCAATGCAGAGGCGGTCGTCAATGTTGAGGTACTTAATGCCCTCGCCGACAAATTCCATTGACTTGTAGAGTGCGCCGTCAACGCCGATTTTGCCGATAATGTGAAGAATTACGTCCTTGCCGCTTACGTAGCCCTGCGGCTTGCCGATAAGGTTGAACTTAATAGCGGAGGGAACCTTGAACCAAGCCTTGCCACTTATCATTCCTGCCGCCATATCTGTTGAGCCTACGCCTGTTGAAAATGCGCCGAGTGCGCCGTATGTACAGGTGTGTGAGTCTGCGCCTATGCAAAGACAGCCGGGGCCTACAAGTCCCATTTCGGGGAGAAGAGCGTGTTCAATGCCCATCTGACCTACGTCCTTGTAATTTTTGATGTCGTACTTATGAGCAAATTCTCTTGTCTGCTTAACCTGAGTAGCCGCCTTGATGTCCTTGTTGGGAGTAAAGTGGTCCATAATCATTGCGATTTTTGTGTTGTCAAACACAGCAGTTGCGCCGTTTTCTTCAAATACGTTGATTGCAACGGGAGAGGTTACGTCGTTGCCGAGCACCATATCCAGCTTTGCTTCAATAAGCTGACCAGCCTTAACCTCGTCAAGTCCTGCGTGAGCGGCGAGGATTTTCTGCGACATAGTCATACCCATAATTATCACTCCTTAAATTGTTGATTTACTTTAAATACATTATTACATATGGAAAGATAAAAGATTGTAAACTACTTTACAATTACTAAAATAACGTTAACTATAATATATATTTAATTCCGAATTACGCATTCCGAATTCCGAATTTAAATCATCCCTCTGTGCCGACAACTCTCTTTCCTCTCCAGGTTCCCTTAATCCATCTGATAAATACGACGATTCCTCTGAAAATCTCGTCAGCCGCCATACCTATCCATACGCCGGCAAGTCCCATTCCCAGCACAACGCCGAGAACGTACGCAATCAGCACACTAAGCCCCCACATTGAGAATATTGCAATCATCGTCGGAAATTTTACATCTCCTGCCGCTTTCATACTGTTTATAATAACAATATTTGTCGTACGTCCGAACTCCAGAAAAACCGCAAAGAGCATAACCGTCGCACCCAGCTCGGCAACCTTCGGGTCGTCTGAAAACAGCGAAAAGGTAAACGGAGCGGCAAGCCAGTTAAGCACAGCTATTGAAATTGAAACAATCAGTCCGAAACGAAGCGTTTTGAGCACCTTTTTGTACGCAAAGTCGTAATCTCCTGCACCAACGCTGTGACCTACAATAATCTGCGTAGCAATTGCGGCTGAAAAAGCAATCATATAAGTCAACATTGAAAGCATAGTCGCATATATTTTAGTATTTATGGCAACAATACCCATAGTGTTCACAAAGGCGGTGATAACAAGCTGTGAAAAGTTATAGGAAATATTTTCGCCTGCGGTGGGAATACCAAGCCGTAAAAGCTGTTTCAGAATATTATAAGGGAACGGCTTGAGGTATTTTATTCCCATTTTTCCTTTGATAACACTGTAAAAATAAACGATTGCGGCGATAACAGCAAAAATTCTGCTCACCGAGGTTGAAATCGCAACGCCTGATGCACCGAGTCCAAGACTGTGCAACGGTCCGTAGAGGAACAGGAAGTTGCCGATAATATTAGTGATGTTCATTCCAAAGGCGATTACCATTCCGAAAACAGTCTTGCCGTGACTGCTGAAAATCTGACTGAACGCATTGATAAGCGCCTGTGTAAAGATAGTACCGCCGACTATTTTCATATACATATCGGCGTCGTTCATCATCTCATTGGGCACCTGCATAACAGAAAGCAGAGGATTACTGAACAGGAATACCACAAGGCTGATTATTCCGCTTAAAACAAGGTTAAAGCACAATGCAACGGTGTAAATGCGGTTCATTTCCTCTTTTTTGCCTGCACCGAGGTACTGGCTTACCATAATTCCCGTTGCGCTCGAAATTACCGTGAAAGCAAGCGCAAGGAAACCGATTATTGAGTTTGCATTGCCGATAGCGCCGACGGCAGTTTCGCTGTAGTTTGACAGCATAATGGTGTCAACATAGCCGAGTGCAACGCCGAGAAGCGACTGAAAGAATATCGGCCACGCAAGGCTAAATACGCTCCGCTGAACAACAGGAAGCTTTTTATCATTTTTCATTTTGGAAAGTACCGACATATAGTTAACCTCCTTTTTTATAGTACGGAGAGCTTTTTGAGTGTGGAGTTTGGAGTGTGGAGTGTGGAGTTTCGGTCGAGCGGATAGGTTGCAATAATTCAAAAGTTTAGTACCCGAATTAATTTATATGCGGCGTTGCCGCAAAGTGTATTAATTTGTAGTGGCGAACTGTGTTCGCCATATTTC
>DKWR01000028.1:9112-14690 GCA_002491825.1 Ruminococcaceae bacterium UBA7147 | reverse complement strand
TCCAAAAAAACTGACTTTTCCACTCGATTTGCCCGACGAGGCACTCGGCTAAATTATAGTTTAGCTTACAAACCCGGTCTTTAATTTCAGATTATTAAAAGGAACAGCCATATAAAACAAAAACGCACACCGTATGTTTACGGTATGCGTTAGTTGTCTGTTGTTTCATTCCTTATTTTTGTCGTCCGCTGTCGGAACACGGTATGGATAAAGCTGTTCGTACGATTCAGCTTCGCTCTCATCCGTAATTGCCGAGGGAATAAGTCCCGTGCAGTCGTATACAGAGCAGGCGTTCATATTTTTGTCGTGAATACGGTCACGCTTTTCGCTGTCGGGAATTTTCTTTTCCACTCTCTCACCTCACTGTTTCTGTTTTTAAGGAAGCACTGATTAAATCGTTTGTGCATATTGCGCCGACAGATTTTTCGTCAGATTGCGTAAAATTTTGTGCGCAGGCTGACGCCTGTGTGCAGAATTTTGGGCAATATGGTGGAAAATATGCAAGCAAGATGTGCAAACAGTCTTTAGACGTGATTTAATCAGCGGTTCCTTAATATTTTATACAGCAAGGTGCACTGTTATGAATGTTTTATTTTACCGTCAGCTTTTTAATTTTGTAGACATCGCCGTCCATTACTGTGTAGGTACTGCGAAGCTCGCCCTCGATGTCGGGTGAAATGCTCTGGTGAATGTAAAGGCTGTCGATTCCGAAGTCAGTCGCTCCGCCGATGTCGGAAAGGTAGTCGTTGCCAATCATAATCGATTCGTTTTTCTCAAGACCGTAGCGGTCGAAAAGCGTTTTGTAGTAGCAGGAATCGGGCTTTGAGCATTCCTCGTCGGAGCTTATGCAGATTCCGTCGAAGTACTCTGTAAGACCGAGCATATTAAGCTCGTTTTCGGTAAAGTAACGCTGTGCGTTTGAGAGAAGATAAATCTTCTTGCCCTTTGCCTTGAGCGTGTCGAGCAAGTCGATTACGCCGTCATAGAGCTTTATGTACTTTGTCGAGTAGCAACGGAAAGCCTCGGCAATAAACGCAATCTGCGCCTTTGTTGTCTTAACGCCCTTCTGTGTAAAGAGCTTTTTAAAAACCTTTTCAATCTTAATGTCAACCACCTTGTATTCGGGGTGACGTTTTCTTACAACGACTTTTTCAAGCTCAACAAGCCTGTCATACTCGCTGTTAAGCTCGTCATAGGTGTAGTGTGCGCCCTTGTAGCCGTAGAGTACAGCCATTTTCTTCCACAAATCGTCACACCACTCGTCTGTGTTGATGTCGATAAGGGTTCCGTAGAGGTCAAAAATATAATTTTTATACATAGTGAAGTCACCGTCCGGAATTTGTTGTTTGATTTTATTCTACCAGTTTTCCAATCTGATTGCAATAAAAAACAGTATATGATAAAATATTTTCAGATTAAAATATAAAACAATTCCGAATTACGCATTCCGAATTCCGAATTAAATTAAGTGGGTGATTTTTTGACTAAAAAACAAATTGCAATAAATGCCGTAAATGCTTTAAAAAAGGAATATCCCGAGGCAATATGCTCGCTTGTGTACACAGACCCTCTCCAGCTCCTGATAGCCACACGCCTTGCCGCTCAATGCACCGACGCAAGGGTTAATATGGTAACGCCTGCGTTGTTTGAAAGGTTTAAGACGGTTGACGATTTTGCAGAGTCGACAGCCGACGAGGTAGCAGAATATATTAAAAGCTGTGGGCTTTACAAGACGAAGTCAAGGGATATTGTTGAGCTTGCCAAAATGCTTCGTGATGATTTCGGCGGAGTTGTTCCCGATAATATTGACGATTTGATTAAACTGCCCGGAATCGGCAGAAAGACCGCAAACCTTGTGTGCGGCGATATTTTCGGTAAGCCTGCCGTAGTTGTTGACACGCACTGCATACGCATTACGCAAAGGCTTGGACTGCATAATCTGAAAGACCAGAAAAAGATTGAGTTTGCTTTGCGTGATTTACTGCCGCCCGAGGAGAGCAACGATTTCTGCCACAGGCTTGTACTTCACGGCAGAGCAGTATGCACAGCACGCAGTCCGAAATGCGAAAAATGCTGTATGAAAGAGTTCTGTAAGACGAGTGCCTCAACACGCAAATCGGCAGGGTAGCCCCTGCAGGCAATTCGAGCGGAAAAGTCGGACATTTAGATAAAAACGGTTGCCCGAATTATAGATTGATATACCGGTAACGTTTTTTATGAGCGACGAGGGCGTCGCTCGCTACAGTTTTGCACAATCATTTACGAACAACACGCAACATTACAAATAATTCCGAATTAATGCTTCCCTGTTGAGCCGAATCCGCCCTCGCCTCTGTCGGTGTCGTCAAGCTCGCTTGCTTCGACGACGTCGGGGGTGAGCACGGGCGCAATTACCATCTGGCACACACGCTCGTCAGGCTCGATTGTATAAGGCTTGTCGGACACATTGCAAAGACCTGCGCAGATTTCGCCCCTGTAGTCGCTGTCGATTACGCCGACGCCGTTTGAAAGGCAGATTCCGTGCTTTACGCCGAGACCGCTCCGAGCGTAGAGGAACGCCGCACAGCTGTTGTCGGGCAGAGCGATTGCGATGCCTGTCGGCACAATTGCAAGCTGACCGGGAGCAAGAGTAATCGGCTCGTCAATGCAGGCGTATAAATCCATTCCTGCCGAGCCGCCTGTGGCTCTTTTGGGGATTTTTGCGTTTTCTTTAAGCTTTTTTATTTTGATTTCCATTTCTAACCATCCTTCATTTCCTGCAAATTTTGAATAATAAATTCACAAATATTTTTTATTTCCTTTTTAAAATTCCCGTTAAGAATATTGTTGAATTGTAATTTTCGTCAAAGGAATTTTATATAATTCCTTTTTCAAAATTAAACTCTTTCAACACTTTTGACATTTTATTCAACACCTCTTTTATATAAACCACGTGTGAATTTGTCTTTTAACATCGAAAACCCATTGAAATCTTTAATGTTTTCCACGTTTTCCACATAGTTTTCAACAGTGAAACGCAAAATGTTAAAATATGTTGAAAGTTTTGAAATTTCTTCATCAGCAATAAAAAGGGGCACGCAATTGAGCACTTCGGTGCAGCAACCATCACATTTAAGATAAAACCGCTTGCCCTTTCTATCCTGCATTTTTGACTGATTTTTGCAAGTTTTACAGTCAATTCCGCTGCTCTTGTTCGGGCAGTTGTGGCAGAGCATAAGCGGAAGATAGCCGTAGCTGATTATTCCCCTGTCAATCGTGCCGCCGAGTCGGTTAATCCGCTCAAACGTAAGCTCAAAGCTCAACTCAACGCTCTTCAGTCCGTACTCCTGTGCCCAGAGTAAGTCGTAGGTGTTGACAAGATTCAGTCCGAATCCGCCGTGAAGAGTCATTCCAAGAGCTTTTGCCTGATAAAGTGCACCGATATTGTGACAAAGCACATCATTTATTCCGACTGCCTTTACATTATTAAGCGCAGTTTCAATCTGCTTTTCACGTCCGAACATTCCTCGGGGGATTTCAACGCCGATTTTAAAGTCCTCGTTTTTAAGCCGCTCAATTTCCCTTATGTCGGAAAAAAGCGGAACAAAAACAATCTCGCATTCTTTGAAGCCTTTTCCGATTTTCGTACCTGCCGTTCTTGCCCGAACGGCCCTTTTTTTGCACTCAAACGGCTGTATATCCTTAAAAATTTCTACATTAATAATAGTATAGCTATGCACTTTACTTCGCTTTTCATCAAGCTCTGCAAGCACCTCACGACGAAGTGAGTTCAGCGCAGAAAGCGGAAGTGAAATGTCGTTATCAATACAGGTTTCAAGCTTTTCAAATTTATAAGCCGTACCGCCTGTTTTGGAAAGCTGTGATTTGCACCTTTCGCTGTCAAGCGATGTTTTAATCGCCTTTTCACAGAGCAAGTCGGATTTTTTAGTAACCGTATGCTCGCCGTCAGTGATTTCAAGTACGGGGTTTTCACCGAGCCTTGCTGTGAATTTTCCGCTGATTAAGACGTTCTGAATTTCGTCCTTGTACGTCTGACGGATTGACGAAAACAGCTTTTCGTCGGCTGAAATAACGTCGCTTTTTGTGCGTGTACCGAACATTTCTTTGCCAAGCTTTCCGGTAAAATATCCGTCGGTAAAGCCTGTGCGTGAGAAAACTCCCCTCAAAGTTTGCGCCGTTTCGTCGCTGACAAAGCCGAAGTCACGCTGTTCCCTGCACGCTTTTACGGCGGCGCTGACGTACTCGGGGCGTTTCATTCTGCCCTCGATTTTCGCCGAGGTAACGCCGATTTCTTCAAGCTCGCCGATGTGATTTATCAGGCTGTTGTCCTTAAGGCTCAAAGCATAGCCGTCTTTGTTTTTGCCTACAGCAAACGGAAGTCGGCACGTCTGGGCACACGCTCCCCTATTGCCGCTGCGACCGCCGAGCATTGCGCTGAAATAGCACTGTCCCGACACGCTCATACACAATGCGCCGTGAACGAAAACCTCAAGCTCAACGGGAATTTCGGCGCATTTTCTGATTTCTTCCTTGCTCATTTCACGTGAGAGCACAACTCGCTTGAAGCCCATTTCGTACAGCGCACGAACGCCCGAGGCGGTGTGAACGCTCATCTGCGTTGAGGCGTGCAGAGGGAGCTTTGGCGCAATCTTTCTTGCAAGGCGAGCTACACCCTGATTCTGAACAATCAGAGCGTCTGCGTCAGCATTTGCGGCTGAAACAATCGCCGATTTAAGCTGTTCAAACTCATCGTCGAAAATCAGCGTATTTATAGTAACATAAACCTTTACGCCGTGAATGTGGCAATATGCGACGGCTTTTTTCAGCTCGACGTCGTCAAAATTTTTAGCGGAGGTGCGAGCCGAAAACGACTTTTCGCCCAGATAAACTGCGTCTGCTCCGCTCCTTACCGCCGCAACAAGGCTGTCATAGCCGCCTGCGGGAGCGAGAATCTCAATTCTTTTTTGCGTATTTTGCATTTTTATTTTTATCGTCCTTGTCAAACAGAGAATACTGCTTTAATTCAAAGTCGTTTTTTGCTTTTTCAGCCTTTTCTTCCTGCGAGGCTTTTTCAGCCTCTTCAAGCTTTCCGCACTTTTCAAGCTGATTTTTAAGCTCTCCGTTTTCCTTCGAAAGAACTCTTAACTGCTCTTCAAGCACCCTTATTCTCCTTGTAAGGCTGGTGTTTTCGTTGATAGCCTCGGCAAGCCTTTCCTTGTACTCCTTGCAGGACTTGCTCAGCTCGTTTGTGTTCTGAATAATCTTGTCAGCCTTGCCGACAATATCCTTGTTCTTTTTCTGCGCCTTGTTTCTGTCGTCGCACAAGTCGAGTGCAACAAGAATTGCACAGTCACGAGTGTCAAGGTGCTTGCTCGACTGAGCCGCCTTTCTGATTCGCTTTGTGATTTCGTCGGCAACAGACTCAACGTACTTTTCATCGTCAGAGGTTATAAGCGCATAGCTTCTGCCCTCAATCTGAACGCTGACTCTCTTTTTTTCCATTTCAATCCCACCCATACCATTATTTTGCATATAATTACAGATATTATAAATTATAATATAAAATTGAGAAATATAA
>DKWR01000028.1:0-8899 GCA_002491825.1 Ruminococcaceae bacterium UBA7147 | reverse complement strand
TATAAAATTGAGAAATATAAAAGAGTATTTTTAATTTTTATGGGATTTTTTGCTTTATAATATTATTTTGACTAATTTTCCATAATTTATGAAATTTATTTGAAATTTTTACACATTTGTGGTAGAATGAAAGTGTATATAATTTTGTATTTATCTAAAACAATTTTGCTGAATATGAATATTATTATTTACAAGGAAGTGATTTTATGCCCGTTCCTTTTGACTCACAAAAACTATATTACCGTGCACCGTTCGGCGCAGTTGAGCAGGATACCAAAATTTTCCTGCGCATACTCGTACCACGTAAGCTGAAAACGCAGAAAGCCGAGCTTTGCGTTAAGTACGACTACGACTACAACTGGGTTTTTACAAACCTTCTCTGGGCAGGCACATTTGACGACGACACCGAAATCTGGGAGTGCTCGTTTACTCCTGACAGAATCGGTCTTTACTGGTACGGCTTTAAGCTTCATACAAACGAGGGAACACGCTACATTGTGCCTTCGGACGCATATAATATCAGCACGATTGAGCCCTCTCCCGGCAGGAGCTGGCAGATTACCTGCTACAAAAAGGGATTTACAACTCCGAAATGGCCTGTCGGCGGAGTTATGTATCAGATTTTCCCCGACCGTTTTAATTTCAGCGGCGAAGAAAAGAACCTCAAGCGCACCGACTTTACACGCAACGAGGACTGGTACGCTCTTCCGCAGTGGGAGCCTGACGAAAACGGCGAAATCACCAACAGTGACTTCTTTATGGGCGACCTCAAGGGAATTACGCAGAAGCTCGACTACCTTGAGGACCTCGGCGTAAGCTGTATTTACCTCAACCCAATAGGCGAGGCGTACTCAAACCACCGCTACGATACGGGCGACTATTCGCACGTTGACCCGATTCTTGGCACTGACGAGGACTTCAAGGAGCTTTGCAGTGAGGCCAAAAAGCGTGGAATACACATTATAAATGACGGCGTGTTCTCGCACACAGGCTCCGACAGTGTTTACTTCAACCGCTCGGGAAGATACGGCGACGGCGGCGCTTACCGTGACAAAAATTCGCCGTACTACAGCTGGTACAAATTCAACGAGTGGCCCGACAACTACAACTCGTGGTGGGGCTTTTACACGCTCCCCGAGGTCATTGAAACCTCGCCCGAATTTAACGAATATATCAACGGAAAAGACGGCATTGTGCGCAAATATATGAGATACGGAAACTCGGGCTGGCGGCTTGACGTAGCCGACGAGCTTCCCGACGAATTTATGGAAAATCTGCGCAAGTCCGTCAAGGAAGAAAACCCCGAGGCGTTCATTGTCGGTGAGGTCTGGGAGGACGCAAGCAACAAGGAAAGCTACGGAGCAAGGAGAAAATTTCTGCTCGGCGAACAGCTTGACTCGGTTATGAACTACGTTTTCAGAAATGCAATTCTCGACTTCTGTAAAGGTCAGGACGCACGTTACACAATGAGCACGATTATGAGCGTAATAGAGAACTACCCCCGTCCCGTTCTGCGTGTGCTGATGAACTCGCTTTCGACTCACGACACCGAGCGTGCACTGACTATGATTGCAGGCGAGCCGCTTAACGGACGTGACCGCCGCTGGCAGGCTGAAACTCACCTGTCGGAAGAACAGCGTGAAATGGGTGAAAAGATTTACAAGATTGCCGCCGCTATGCAGTACACTCTCCCCGGTTTTCCGTGCGTTTACTATGGTGACGAGGCAGGAATGGAGGGCTACCGTGACCCGTTCAACCGCTGTTGTTACCCTTGGGGCAAGGAGAACAAAGAGCTTATCGAGTGGCACAAAAAGCTCGGCAATCTGCGCAAGGCGTGTTCTGCACTCTGGGACGGTGAATTTGTCAATGTCTATGCAAAGGAACGCAGACTTTCGTATATCCGCCACGACGACCACTCGGCAATTTACTGCACGTTCAATTTGTTTGACAGGACTGTGGAAATTGAAACTCCGCCGGGATATGCAGACGCAAAGCCGCTGTTCGGTTCAAGGCTCGAAAACGGCAAGCTGTATGTTGCGCCGTTAAGCTGTGAAATGCTGATTTTAGAGTTTAATTAACAAATTTGACGTTTCGGGCGACCACACAGAGTCGCTCCCCGGCTTGTATAAAAAGTTACTATAAGCAGAAAAATAATAATTTTCATAACAAAATTTTGCCATTATATTCAAGGCTCCCCTACCACCCTTCCGTCACAGCGATAAATCGCTGTGACACTTTCCCTCAAGGGAAGGCTTAGCTATATCACTAAAGTAGATTATTCAACTGTTGCCGCAAACAAATCGTAAATAAAAGTGTTGACAATTTAAGAATATAGAGATATAATAAATTTGTAGAATATATACAAATATTTAAGGAGGTATATATGAATAATAAAGCATTATATAACATTGCCTGCGGTTTGTTTGTTCTGACTTCGGCTGACGGCGAAAAGCAGAACGGCTGTATAATCAACACCGTTATGCAGGTAACTTCAACTCCCGTTAAAATTTCAATCACAGTTAATAAGGATAATTTTACATCCGATATGATTTTAAAGTCGGGCAGATTCAATGTAAGCTGTATTGACGAGTCTGCAAATTTCAGCCTGTTTGAGCGTTTCGGCTTTGCAAGCGGCAGAGATACCGACAAATTCAGCGATTTTGCAGGGTATAAAACTGCGCCCAACGGCATAAACTATGTAACCGAGGGCACAAATGCGTTCTTCTCTGCAAAGGTTGTTGACACCGTTGACGTAGGAACTCACTATGTTTTCATTGCCGAGGTTGAAGAAGCCGAGGTTCTGTCGGACAATGCGAGCGCAACCTACTCATACTACCACAAGAACATAAAGCCCAAGCCCGAGGTTAAGAAAAGCGAAAAAACACGCTGGGTATGCAAAATCTGCGGATATGTTTACGAGGGCGACGAGCTTCCCGAGGACTATATTTGTCCATTGTGCAAGCACCCTGCATCAGACTTTGAAAAAATGTAGTCGAGTGCCTCGACACGCAATTTGAGCGGAAAAGTCGGATAATCAGGTAAAAACGGTTGCCCGAATTATAGATTGATGTAACGGTAACGTTTCGGGACGGTTTCCCAGACGTCCCATTCACAACATTGTAATAATTTTAAAAAAATAAGGAGTGTTTATTATGCAGTTAAAAGGTTCAAAAACAGAAAAAAATCTTGAGGCCGCTTTTGCAGGCGAATCAATGGCAAGAAACAAGTACACATACTACGCTTCAAAGGCAAAGAAGGACGGCTATGTTCAGATAGCTAACCTGTTTGAGGAAACAGCCGCTAACGAAAAGGAACACGCTAAAATCTGGTTCAAGCTCCTTCACGACGGCATTCAGGGAACTGAAGTAAACCTTGCTGACGCCGCCGCAGGCGAAAACTACGAGTGGACAGATATGTATCCCACTTTTGCCAAGGAAGCAAGAGAAGAAGGCTTTGACTACATTGCCGATCTTTTTGAGAAGGTTGCCGAGATTGAAAAGCACCACGAGGAACGCTACAAGAAGCTCCTTGAAAACGTAAAGGGCGACATTGTTTTCTCAAAGGACGAGGACGTTATCTGGCAGTGCATCAACTGCGGTCACATCTGCATCGGCAAAAAGGCTCCCGAGGTTTGCCCCGTTTGCGCACATCCGCAGAGCTTTTTCCAGATTAATCCCGAAAACTATTGATTTTTTAAATTTAAGTCGGAGCATCGTAAAAAACGGTGCTCCGTTTTTTATTTAGTGTGAAGAGTGGAGTGTGAAGTTTCGGGTCGCTACGCTCCGGATTTATAATAGTGCGTATTGTTCGAAAAAAGTTTGTTTACAAAACTATTTTTGATATATCGGAAGCTTTTTGGGACGTGTAGGAACACATCCCCTACGGAGATACAGGAAACGTTTGTATTACATTCGTAGGGACACGGCGTGCCGTGTCCGCAGTGGTTATCCGACTTTTCCGATTAAACCGTATTTATAGAGAAAAACAAACCTTTCCGTAGGGGACGGCTTCCCAGACGTCCCATTCACAAAAATTGCATAGCTATTTTTGTGTGGACACGGCACGCCGTGTCCCTACGACATACCACTAACTAATAAATAAAGTATTTTGCTATAAATGAAATAAAACCGTCGCCTTACGTGTTATTATATAGAGGAATATAAAATACGGGAGGCAGATAATTTATGTCAGACGTAATAAGATTATTTGTTGAGAAAAAAGACGGTTTTAACGTCCTTGCAAAGCAGACCTTGTGGGACATCCGCCACAATCTGGGTATGAGGTCCGTCACCGATTTGCGCTATATCGTGCGCTACGATATTGAGGGACTTACAAGGGACGAATACGACAAGGCAAAGGGCATTGTGCTTTCCGAGCCGAACGCAGACGTTATCTACGAAGAAACTCTGCCTGTTGAAAGCGGCTGGAAGGTTTTTGCTATGGAGTATCTCCCCGGTCAGTACGACCAGCGAGGCGACTCTGCCGAGCAGTGCGTTCAGCTTCTTACACAGGGTGACAGATGCAAGGTGCTGACTGCAAGAGTTATTGCTCTTAAGGGCGACATCACAGACGACGAGCTTACAAAGGTTGAGGAATACCTCATCAACCCCGTTGAAAGCCGTCTTGCCTCTCTTGAAAAGCCCGAAACGCTTGATATGGAAATTCCTGTTCCCGATGACGTTAAGCGTGTTGAAGGCTTTATAAAATGGAATGACGAGGAAATGGCTGACTACTACGGCTCAATGGGCTTTGCAATGACGCTTGCAGACCTCAAATTCTGCCGTGACTATTTCCGTGACACGGAAAAGCGTGACCCCAGCGTTACCGAGCTTCGTGTTATCGACACCTACTGGTCGGACCACTGCCGTCACACAACCTTCCTCACACGCCTGAGCGAGGTTGAGGTTGAGAAGAACGCTCTGGGCAAGGTTATCGAGGACGCTTTGCAGGAGTACTACGACACACGTGATGAGGTTTACGGCAAGGACACAAACAGAATAGTGTCGCTTATGGATATGGCGTTAATCGGTATGAAGTCCTTGAAGAAAAAGGGACTTATCCCCGACCTCGACGAAAGCGACGAAATTAACGCTTGCTCAATTGAAGTGCCCGTAACAATCGACGGCAAAACAGAAAAGTGGCTTGTGCAGTTCAAGAACGAAACCCACAACCACCCGACTGAAATTGAACCGTTCGGCGGTGCGGCTACGTGCCTTGGCGGTGCAATCCGTGACCCGCTTTCGGGACGTTCATATGTTTATCAGGCTATGCGTGTAACAGGCTCGGGCGACCCGACAATTCCTTTCAAGGACACAATGCACGGCAAGCTTCCGTCAAGAAAGATTACCACAGGTGCGGCTCAGGGCTACAGCTCCTACGGCAACCAGATTGGTCTTGCAACAGGACAGGTTGTTGAGCTTTACGACAAGGGCTACGTTGCAAAGAGAATGGAAATCGGCGCAGTTATCGGCGCATCTCCCAAGGAAAACGTAATCCGTGAGGTTCCTGCTCCCGACGACGTAATCGTACTTCTCGGCGGCAGAACGGGACGTGACGGCTGCGGCGGCGCAACAGGTTCATCAAAGGCTCACACAGAAAGCTCGATTGAAACCTGCGGTGCAGAGGTGCAGAAGGGTAATCCGCCCACAGAGCGCAAAATTCAGCGTCTGTTCAGAAATCCCGACGTTGCAAAACTTATTAAGAGATGTAACGACTTCGGCGCAGGCGGCGTCTGCGTTGCAATCGGCGAGCTTGCAGACGGTCTTACAGTTGACCTTGACAAGGTGACAAAGAAATACGACGGTCTTGACGGTACGGAGCTTGCAATCTCCGAAAGTCAGGAGAGAATGGCTGTCGTTTTAGATAAAAACGATGTTGAAAAATTCATCAGCGAGGCTGAAAAGGAAAACCTTGAGGCTACCGCTGTTGCAGTTGTAACCGAGAATCCCAGACTTACAATGAACTGGAGAGGCGACAAGATTGTTGACCTCAGCCGTGAATTTTTAAATACAAACGGCGTTACTCAGGTTGCAAAGGCTTATATCACTGCTCCGAAAGCAGAGGATTGCTACAGAGAGAAATGCCCCGAAGTTCTTAAGGATATGCCGTTTGAAAAGGCAGTTTGCGAGAATATGGGCAGACTTGAGGTTTGCTCGCAGATTGGTCTTGCAGAGCGTTTTGACGCATCAATCGGTGCGGCTACTGTTATTATGCCGTTCGGCGGAAAGACACAGCTCACTCCGCAGGAAGCAATGGCGGCTAAAATTCCGCTTGAAAAGGGCGAAACAAACGATGCAACCGCAATGAGCTTTGGCTTTATCCCCGGAGTATCACGCTGGAGCCCGTTCCACGGCTCGGCTTACGCAGTTGTTGAGTCGCTCTCAAAGCTCCTTGCAATCGGCGCAAACCCGATGACAGCAAGACTTACATTCCAGGAATATTTTGAAAGATTAAAGGACGTTCCCGAACGTTGGGGCAAGCCTGCCGCCGCACTTTTAGGCGCAATGGAAGCACAGCTCAAGCTCGGACTTCCGTCAATCGGCGGTAAGGACAGTATGTCGGGCACGTTTGAGGATATTGACGTTCCCCCCACGCTCGTTAGCTTTGCCGTTGCAATGACAAAGGCATCAAAGACAATCTCAACCGAGTTCAAGAACGCCGGCTCAAAGGTAATATATGTTCCCGTTCCCGAGAACAAGGAAACGCTTATGCCCGACTGGGACAAGCTGATTGAAATGTACAACGCAGTTTTCGCACTCTGCGAAAGCGGCAAGGTGCTTTCAGCATCCGTTGTTAAAGAGGGCGGTGCTTGCGCAAGCGTTTGCAAGGCTTGCTTCGGTAACGGCTACGGCTTTAAGTTTGCAAAAGAGCTTACAAACGACGAGCTTTTCGCTCCGCTTTCAGGCTCGCTTGTGCTTGAGCTTGCAGACGGTGCAGAGCTTTGCGACAGCGTATTAAGCTATGATTTGGGTGTTGTGACAGATGACGGAAAGGTTACGATGGGCGAAAAGTCTGTTGAAATTTCTGAAATCCTTGAAAAGTGGACTGCTCCGCTTGAAAAAGTATTCCCAACGCAGGCAGAATGCCCTGAAATTGAAGTCAATGCAGAATTATATACAGAAAGAAATACAAAATCACCTTCGATAAAAGTGGCGAAGCCGAAGGTATTTATCCCTGTATTCCCAGGCACAAACTGCGAGGTTGACACTGCAAGAGCCTTTGAAAAGGCAGGCGCAGAGGTTGAAATGCTGATTGTCAAGAACCTCACCTCAAAGGGAATTGAGGAAACAATCGACAGAATGGAGCAGATTATAAAGACCTCACAGATGATTATGCTCCCCGGCGGATTTTCCGGTGGTGACGAGCCTGACGGCTCGGGCAAGTTTATTGCGACAACCTTCCGCAACCCGAGAATTGCCGAGGCTGTAAACGAGCTGTTAAAGAACCGTGACGGTCTTATGCTCGGTATCTGTAACGGTTTTCAGGCTTTAATAAAGCTCGGACTTGTTCCCTACGGCGAAATCCGTGAGTTAAAGCCGACTGACCCGACTCTGACGTTCAACACAATCGGCAGACATATTTCGCATATGGCGTACACAAGAGTTACTTCGGTCAAGTCACCGTGGTTTGCAAACGTGAACGCAGGCGATGTATTCGCAGTTCCCGTATCGCACGGCGAGGGCAGATTTATGGCTGACATTGAAACCGTCAAGGCGCTTGCAGAAAACGGACAAATTGCTACGCAGTATGTTGACTTAAACGGCAAGCCGAGTTCGGAAATTGCGTACAACGTAAACGGTTCGGTATGCGCAATCGAGGGTATCACCTCTCCCGACGGACGTGTGCTTGGCAAGATGGGACACAGCGAAAGAAAGGGCGAAAACCTCTACAAGAACGTTCCGTTTACAAAAGACCAGCAGATTTTTGAAAGCGGCGTTAAGTATTTTAAATAAGATTAATATTGCATAAAAATTCGGAGCATCGCAAAACAGCGGTGCTCCGTTTTTGTAAAGTGTGGAGTGTGAAGTGTGGAGTTTTGGTCGAGTGGATAGATTTCGACAATTCAAAAGTTGAGTTCCCAAATTTATTTATATACGGCGTTGCCGCAGAGATGATATTATAATATTGTAGGGGACGGGTTTCCACACGTCCCTAAACGTCACCTATATATCAAAATTAGTTTAGCAAACAAACCTTTCTGCATAACACGCACTATTACAAATTCGGAGCGTAGCGACCCTTAACTCCACATTCCACACTCCAAACTCCACACTAATAAAAGCCGGTATACCGCTTTTCAGCAATATACCGACCATTAATTTTAAATTATAAAATTATCTTTTGCCTACAAACCTTGAACTTCCGAGTCCGAGAATCAGAATGAAAATCGGATAGAGGAAGAACAGTCCGAATGTAAAGCCGTCGCCCTTTCCGTATGAATGTGCAAGGTGGCGGCAGAAGAAATACTCCAGCATACAAGAGAGGAACAAAACTATCAGCCGAACAACGGTCAATACTACGAAGAACACGCCTGTAGTAATTACGTTCTGAACTAAATACATAAGCACTGAATAAACGACTGACAAACCTAAAGTAAACCAAAAATATTTTGTTTTCCACACAATATCAAACATTTTCCAGTTGCTGTAAATCGGGATAATACTTTTCCAGCCTGCGACATCTGCTTTTTGAAACAGTATCCAGAATGAAACTATTTGCAAAATGAAGAATGCAAATTGAGTTAAAAATACATAAAATTCAATTCCTGCCGTAAGTAAAAGAGCATTTAGCATATACACACACCTCCGTAGATAATATGATGATAAACTATAATTTATTTCAATTCGGAATGCGGAATTCGGAATGCGGAATTAATGGTCGCTACGCTCCGGATTTGTAA
>DKWR01000071.1 GCA_002491825.1 Ruminococcaceae bacterium UBA7147 | reverse complement strand
GACTTTTCCACTCGAATTGCCCGCCGAGGCACTCGGCTAAATTATAGTTTATTTCAAAAATAGTCCAAACAGGGTTCAATGTACAGTAATCCGAAAATTTTACAAAAAATATCTTACAGTCTTGTAATTTGTTTGAAAATTAGGTATAATAAACTGTATATGTAAAGTTTTGCAAAATCCTGACGAATAACTATGGGGGAAATGATAAATGAAGGTGACCAAGGTTAAGAAAATAACAGCTGTTTTGTGTGCCTTTCTATGCGCAATCGGCAGTACTTTTATTTGCAGTGCGGCATCACAAAGATATACAATAAACGAAATTGACGATATGGTTATATATCTGCCCGATGATATGACTGCAATTACCCGTTCAAGTCAGAACACTGACAGATATTTTTCAGTATTCGGACTGGACTACGACACCACTATGCAGAATTTTAAAAACGGCGATATTTATTTGCAGGGTATGGACAGTATGTCTTCTCTTACGGTAACGGTCACTATGACAAAAAATGCCGACAGCAACAGCATAGGTAACTATAATCTGCTTGAAGCCGACAAGCTTTCACAGGTAAGCTCGAACTTTTTAAGTCAGAGCGAATACACCTCCTGCACCCCCGATATGTCAGGAAAAATCGTCTGGCTGAATTTTGATACCAATGTTACAAGCAACGGCCTGTCAATCAGAGCGTATCAGGCTAACACCGTTTATGACGGAATGAGCGTGAGCATTACAATTCAGAGAAATTCGGGCAATGTAACGCCGGAAGATTACGCTGCTTTTACCGAGATAGTTTCTTCAGTGAACTTTCAGAAAGAAAGCTCAATCGGAAGTATGATTCCGTACATAATCATCGGTGCGTCGATTTTTGTGATACTGCTGATAATTATCCTCATAATCGTTGTTAAGCACGTTAAAAAGCGCAGAAAAAAGAACAGAAATGACAGGATTCTTGAGGAGCTTGCAGGAAAATATACCTCTAAACGCAGAAACAAACCTGCGCAGGAACATTCTGAATACAGCGTTTACGAGGATGAGAATTTCGAAGAAAACAAAGACGTTTATTCTGAAATCGGAAACGAGGAAGAATACAGAATTGACAAAACCGAGATTGATTCCGAGGACTTCTTTAAGGGCGTTGAGCAGAGCGATAACGAGGACGTTAAAATTTACAAGTCTTCGGAAAGAAAAATTGACGACAGTGAAATTGAGGAAATACTGAATTTCAAGAGAATGTCTGATAAAAAGTCTGCCGCTGAATCAGAGGAAAGCCTTGCAGAGGTGGTTTACAGCAACGCAAATCATGCAGACAATGAAGAAAAAACCGAAATTGATACAGAAACAGAGATAGAAAATACAGAAGAAGATACAGAAGAAATTGCAGAATCCGAAACAGCCGAGGAAGCTCCGGCAGAAGATGTCAAGGAAAAAACCGATATGGTTTCAGAGCTTGAGGATGGATTGTTCGGAGAAGCTGACGAAAACGACGAAGAGGATTACAACAACGACGAGGAGCTTATCCGTCAGGAGGCAAAGCGTGTAAAATTCAAGGACAGCGACGATTTCTTTGAGGAAGCTCCCAAAAAGACAATGGGCGTTATCAGCAGTAAGGAAATTCGTGACGCAGAGGATTTTGACGTAATCAATGAGGTTGAGGAGCGTGTAAAAGAGGTGGAAAAGCCCTCGCAGAACGCAGGCAAAAGCTTTGTTGAAGCTATGAAAAAGGTCGGCGGAGGAATAAAGTCGTTCGGAGTGCACTGCGGATATTTCTGCACAAATGTGAGCAGAATGATAAAGCATAAACACGCAATGAAAAAACGTCAGAAAGCCGAAGCAGAACGCCGTGAACGTGCAAGACAGAGAGCTGAAAGACAGAGGGCGCAAAGGCGTGAAATGGAAAACGGCGGACTTGTACAGGTTCACAGCAGAAGTGAAAGCAGAACTGCACAGAACAGAAGACCTGTTCAGCAAAGACGACCTTCTTCACAGCAGAGACGTCCGTCAAATCCGCAGAACAGAAATAACAGGCGCAGATAATCAGTGGCGGTGATAAGATGAAAGATTTACTGATAAAAAACGCAACAGTCGTTTCTCCTGCCGATGAAATAAGCGGCAGATATGATATTCTCATAATGAACGGAAAGATTGCGCAAATCGGAGAAAATTTAAGCTTTGACGGCGAAATTATAAACGCCGATGGGCTATACGCAATACCGGGACTTGTCGATATGCACGTTCACCTGCGTGACCCCGGTCAGACGCAGAAAGAGGACATTTTTACAGGCTGTCGTGCGGCGGCGGCAGGCGGAGTTACAAGCCTGCTTGCAATGCCGAACACAACTCCTGCAACCGACAGCGGCGAGGTTGTAAAGTATATTCTTGACAAGGCAAAGGATGCAGACGCAAATGTTTATGTTGCGGCGAGCATTACAAAGGGGCTCAAAAGTATAGAGCCAACCGATATTGAGGAGCTGAAAAACGCAGGTGCAATCGCACTTACAGACGACGGCAGACCTGTTGAAAACACGAGGCTTTTAAGCGATGCTATGAAAAAAGCTCCGCTCTACGGTATGCACGTTGTTGCACACTGCGAGGATTTGTATCTTGCAGACGGCGGCAAAATCAACGAGGGCGAGGTTTCCGAAAAGCTCGGAGTAAAGGGAATCCCTGCTTCGGCTGAGGATTGTGGAACTGCAAGGGAAATTGCCCTTGCGGCGGCTCTTGACGTTCCCGTTCATATCTGCCACGTCAGTACAAAGACGAGCGTTGAGCTTATCAGAGACGCTAAAAACAGGGGTGTGAAGGTCACTGCGGAAACTGCTCCGCACTACTTTTCGCTTACCGATAAAGAGCTTTTGCGTGGCGACGCAGATTTCAGAATGAATCCGCCTTTGCGCACGATTTCGGATATGGATGAGATTATAAACGGCTTGCTCGACGGCACGATTGATGCAATTGCAACCGACCACGCACCGCACACCGTAGAGGATAAGGCTGATTTTGTTTCTGCTCCCAACGGCTCAATCGGTATGGAAACGTCGCTTGCGGTGGGAATTACCTGCCTTGTAAATCGAGGTTTGTTAAGCTTTGAAAAGCTTGTTGAAAAGATGAGCGTAAACCCTGCTGGGATTCTCGGGATTAACGCAGGAACGCTTGCAGTGGGCGCACCTGCCGATATAGCGTTGATTGACCTTGACGAGGAGTGGGTTGTTGACGTTGACAAGCTCCACGGCAAGAGCAAGAATACTCCGTTTAAGGGCAGACGTCTTTGCGGCAAGGTTAAAAAGACAATCCTCGGCGGAAAAGTCGTTTTTGATGAGTAATAGAATTAAATAAACGTAGGTGAAAGCACCAAGCCTTCCCTTGAGGGAAGGTGTCACAGCGATTTATCGCTGTGACGGAAGGGTGGTAGGGGAGAAGAACGTGAAAAAACGAGGAGAGGTTCATCTCCACCCCTCAGTCATTTTGCAGGCAAAATGACAGCTCCCCTCAAAAAGGGGAGCCTTGGAGCAGAATTAAAAGTTTAATGGTATATTAAATATGAATTTACCAAGAAATAAACAAAATTTGAATTTAGCAAAAGCATTAAGAAAAAATATGACAACAGAGGAAAAGCACCTCTGGTACGATTTTTTAAGAATTTGTCCGTTCCGTTTTCGCAGACAGGAACTGATTGGAAACTATATTGCCGATTTCTATTGCGATAAGGCAATGTTAGTCATTGAAATTGACGGTTCACAGCATTATGAACCTGATGCTTTGGAGTATGACCGAAAAAGGACAGATTTTTTTAATTCACTTAATATAGATGTGTTGAGATTTACAAATATTGAGGTAGCTAAAAATTTTGAAGGTGTCTGCGAAACGATACTTTTGAATGTTAATAAACGTGTAAAATTTGTTAATGAAAAAATAAATTAAATTCATAAAGGAGATAAATTTTATGGCACAGAAGGGTGATTTGCTGTCGGTAAGACAGGACATACGAGTAGTTGACGCAACAATCCGTGACGGCGGACTTTGCAACGATTTCAGATTTGACGACAAGTTTGTCAAGGACTTGTACGAGGCTAACGTCAAGGCAGGCGTTGACTATATGGAGTTCGGCTACAAGGCTTCCAAGGAGATTTTTGACGAAAAGGATTTTGGAAAGTGGAAGTTCTGCAACGACGCTGACATCAGAAAAATTGTCGGCGACAACAAGACAAAGCTGAAAATTGCGGTTATGGCTGACGTTGGCAGAACTGATTTTGAAAAGGACATTATCCCCAAAAAGGACAGTCCGATTGACCTTATCAGAATTGCGACCTACATCAACACAATTCCTGCGGCTATCGAGATGATTGAGGACTGCGCTAAAAAGGGCTACGAAACCACAATCAACATTATGGCTGTTTCAAAGGCAAGAACAGAGGATATTGTTACTGCGCTTGAAATTCTCGGACAAAGCCCCGTAAACGCTTTTTACATTGTTGACAGCTATGGCGCACTCTATCCCGAGGAGTCCAGAAAGCTTGCGGAGCTTTACTGCTCAATTGCCGAAAAGTACAACAAGGCTGTAGGAATCCACGCACACAACAACCAACAGCTTGCATTTGCAAACACAATTGAAGCTATGACTCAGGGTGTAAGCTACCTTGACGCTACCGTTGACGGAATGGGCAGAGGTGCAGGCAACTGCGCACTTGAGCTGTTGCTCGGTTTTCTCAAGAATCCGAAGTATAAGGTAACACCGATTTTGAAAATTATTGAGGAGCATACACATAAGCTCAAGGAGAACGGCGTAAAATGGGGATATGACATTCCATATATGCTCACAGGTCAGTTCAACACCCACCCTCGTCCTGCAATTTCGTTCGTAAAGGACGACAGAAAAGATTATTCACGTTTCAACAACGAGCTTTTTGATATTATTAATTCATAATGACAACTGTAAACAAACGTTAATGCAATATTGGAGTTATGAACGAATGACATAACGTACTAAAAAGGAGAAATAAAATGGCATTTGACAGACTTATTGAAAAAATTGTGGAAATGCAGAACCCCACCGTTGCAGGTCTTGACCCGAAGCTCGACTATGTTCCTGCTTCAATCAAGGAGGCTTGCTTTGCAAAATACGGAAAAAATCTTGACGGAGCGGCTGCGGCACTCCTTGAGTTCAACAAGGCGCTGATTGATGTACTTTGTGACATTGTTCCGGCAATCAAGCCGCAGGCTGCATATTATGAAATGTACGGCTGGCAGGGCGTGAAGGCACTTTGCGACACAATCGCCTATGCAAAGTCAAAGGGAATGTTCGTAATCACAGACGGTAAGCGCAACGACATCGGCACTACTATGGAGGCTTACGCAACGGCTCACCTCGGTACAACCGACGTTGCAGGCGAGAGCGTTGACGCTTTCGGTGCAGACGCACTCACGGTAAACGGCTACCTCGGTACTGACGGTATCAAGCCGCTTGCAAGCGTTTGCAGTGAAAAGGATAAGGGCATTTTCGTGCTTGTAAAGACTTCTAACCCCAGCTCGGGCGAGCTTCAGGATATGAAGCTTGACACCGACGAAACCGTTTATGAGCATATGGGCAGAATGTGCGAGAACTGGGGAGAGGAGCTTATGGGCAAATACGGCTACTCGGCTGTAGGCGCAGTTGTCGGCGCAACCTATCCCGAACAGCTCAAGGAGATGAGAGCAAAGCTTCCGCATACATTCTTCCTCGTTCCCGGCTACGGCGCACAGGGCGGCGGTGCAGAGGATGTTAAAAATGCGTTTGACGAAAACGGCCTTGGCGCAATCATCAATTCAAGCCGTGGAATTATGTGCGCTTGGAAAAAGCAAAACCTTACGGAAGAAGATTTTGCACAGGCGGCTCGAAATGAAGCTATCAGAATGAGAGATGAAATTATCACAGCAATCGGAAAAATAACTAAATAACTATTTGATTTTTCTATCTACAAATTCGCTGTTATTGTTGACTTTGTTAAAATATAGGCGTATAATTTATATGTATAGGCAATTTGTGACAGTATTGCAATTGCTATTCCAAACAAAAATTTTTTAAATAAATCAAGGGAGATTTTAGACATGGCAAGAGTTTACAATTTTTCTGCAGGCCCGTCAATGTTACCAGAGTCTGTACTTAAAAAAGCAGCGGCTGAGATGCTCGACTACGAGGGCAGCGGCCAGAGTGTAATGGAGATGTCGCACCGCTCAAAAATTTACGGTACAATTATTGAGGGAGCAGAGGCTCTTTTAAGAGAGGTTATGAATATCCCCGACAACTACAAGGTGCTTTTCCTTCAGGGCGGCGCTTCAACACAGTTTGCCGCAATTCCTATGAACCTTATGACAAAAAGCGGTAAGGCTGACTATGTAATCACAGGTCAGTGGGCTAAAAAGGCTCATGCAGAGGCTGCTCGTTACGGTGAGGCTAATGTTGTTGCTTCTTCGGCTGACAAGACTTTCTCATACATACCCAAGCTCGATCCTTCGACATTTACAAAGGATGCTGATTACTTCTACATTTGTATGAACAATACTATCTACGGCACAGTATATAATGAGCTTCCCGATACAGGCGATGTTCCGCTTGTTGCAGATATTTCTTCCTGCATTCTTTCAAGACCTATTGACGTTTCAAAGTTTGGTGTTCTTTATGCAGGCGCACAGAAGAATATGGCTCCCGCAGGTCTTACTGTTGTTATCGTTCGCGAGGACTTAATCGGCAACGCTATGGATATTACTCCTACAATGCTCAACTGGAAAACTCACGCTGATAACGGTTCAATGTTTAACACTCCGCCCTGCTACACAATCTATATTGCTAAACTCGTTTTAGAGTGGATTAAAAATGAAATCGGCGGTCTTGACAAGATGTACGAGCTGAACAAGAAGAAGGCTGACCATCTTTACGGTTTCCTCGACAGCTCCGAAATGTTCAAGGGCACAGTTGTTCCCGAGGACCGTTCGCTTATGAACGTTCCGTTCGTAACAGGCGACGCTGATTTAGATGCAAAGTTTGTTAAGGAAGCTACTGATGCAGGCTTTGTAAACATCAAGGGTCACCGCAGTGTAGGCGGTATGAGAGCTTCAATCTACAACGCTATGCCTTATGAGGGCGTTGAAAAGCTCGTTGAGTTTATGAAGAAATTTGAAGCTGACAATAAATAATTTATTTTGTATGTTTTATCATACGCACAAACATATATTAAAAAGGATTGATTACAATGTTCAATATTCTGACATTAAATAAAATTTCAAGTATCGGCACAAGCCGTCTTGGCGAAAACTATACCTACGGCGACGACGTTCAGAATCCCGATGCAGTGCTCGTAAGAAGTGCGTCAATGCACGAAATGGAGTTTGACAGCAACCTCCTTGCAATTGCAAGAGCAGGCGCAGGCACAAACAACATTCCCAAGGACAAATGCTCCGAGCAGGGCATCGTTGTTTTCAACACTCCCGGTGCGAACGCAAACGCTGTTAAAGAGCTTGTTATCGCAGGTATGCTCCTCTCTTCAAGAAAGATTACAGAGGGTATTGACTGGGCGAAAACACTTAAGGGCAACGGTGATGCTGTCGGCAAGATGGTTGAAAAGGGCAAGAGCCAGTTCGTTGGTCCCGAGCTTAAGGGCAAGACTCTCGGTGTTATCGGACTTGGCGCAATCGGTATTCTTGTTGCTAACTGTGCTGTTGCTCTCGGTATGAGCGTTGTCGGCTTTGACCCGTTTATGTCTGTTCCCAACGCTTTAAGACTTGACCCTGCTGTTAAGCTTATGAAGAGCAACGAGGAAGTTATGGTGAACTGCGATTACCTCACAATCCACGTTCCGCTCACTCCCGATACAAAGGATCTTGTTGACGCTGATATGATTGCAAAGATGAGAGACGGCGTTCGTATTCTCAACTTCAGCCGTGACGGTCTTGTAAATTCAACCGCAGTTCTTGAGGCACTCAAGAGCGGCAAGGTTGCAAAGTACGTTACCGACTTCGGCACAGACGATATCCTCGGCGAGGAGAATGTAATCTGTATGCCTCACCTCGGCGCATCAACTCCCGAAAGTGAAGAAAACTGCGCTGTTATGGCTTGCGACCAGGTTATGGAGTACCTCGAGAACGGCAACATTATCAACTCTGTTAACTATCCTGCAATTTCACTTGCAAGAACAAGCGAAGGCGATACACGTTTCTGCGTAATGCACAAGAACGTTCCCGAGCTTCTCAAGAAGGTTCTTACAGAAATCAGCGGCAACGTTGAAAATATGCTTTCAAAGAGCAGAGGCGACTACGCTTACACAATTATCGACGTTGCAGGCGCAGATAAGGCTGACGCTGACAAGATTTCAGCAGTTGACGGCGTTATCAGAGTAAGAGTTATCTGATTTTTAACGTGATATTAAATAAAATATAAAAAATTACGGCGGTTTCATTGCGAAGCCGCCGTTTTGTCGTTGGTATCAAATTTTCTATATCATCTTAAATCTAATCATATGGTGTTCAAGCATTTTTGCGAGGTTGTCAAAGTAACAGCCTGTTACGCTTAAGGACAGGAATAGCAGAATACCGAGAACAATATATACTACTGAAATCGCAATTGCTCCGCCTGCTCCGAGCACGCTTAAAAGCGGATTGAACATAAAGATGACTAAAGCGATAATCGCTATAGCGGAGAGAATTGCGATTACAAACAGGAATGTGCAATATCCACGAAGAAGATTGGGTTTATTTTCCTTAAGGCTTTCCTTTGTTGCCTGATCAACTTCCTTTTGGCTGACAATCTGGAGCAAATCAGCGAAAGCCTTGTATTTTGCATAATAAACTATGTAGGTCAGGACAAGTGAAAGTAAAGAAATTGCGATAGGTATAACAGGTAAGCAAATAAATGCCTGCTTTTCGATTGAAGCACTGATTATTGTAGCAATAATAATAATAGCTTCTAAAAATAAAGTGATGTAGAAAATAACAGAACCGTAGCCTTTGTAGAATTTTGCAGGAAGAACAAATGATTTCTTTTCAAAAGGATACATCGAATTACTGTTTTCGTATTCAATCATTTCTGCAAATGTGAACATTGATGAAAATTCAATGTAACTGAAAAATACAGAAATTAATGATACAATTACAACTAAAATCATTACAGCTACTGAAAAACCGTTCAGAAAAGGAAAGTATTTTGACAGCACACTTGTGAATGAAAATCCCGAAATTATACTGCCGATAAACCCTAAAGCGGCAAATACAATAACGAGGATTGAATAAACCTTGTAAATGATTGGACGTGTGTACATACAGATTCTCCTTAAAATAATTTGATAAACAAATACAGATAATTTATCAATATTTGTTAGTTTATGTATATAGTATATATCTAACTACAAATATTGTCAATATAAAAATGCAAATATAATGTGTTTTTACTTAAAATAATCCAACTATAATAGTAGTTGGAGGTTGACTGTATGGATTTATATTGTTTGGGCAACAGAATAAGGAAAACCCGTATCAACTGCGGAATTACGCAGGAAAGGCTTGCGGAAATGGTGGATATATCGACAAATTTTATGAGCCTGATTGAAAACGGCAGAAATATGAGCGTTGAAACGCTTGTAAAGATTGCCGATGCTCTCGGTGTTACGGTTGACTATCTTTTAAGCGATACAATGGAAGTGCAGAGCGACAAAATTATGACGCAGATTGCTCAGAACTTATCGACGTTAAGCGATGACGAAAAATTATTTTTTCTCAACGTCATAAAGCAGTACAAGAATATAGAAAAATAACGGCAGTTTCGGTGTGAAACTGCCGTTTTTAGTTGCATTTTATTTGAATGGTAAGTTGTGAAATGATAAATTTCAGATTTTAATTCCAAACAGTCTTTCAGCGTTTTTATACATTATGTTGTTATAATCCGCCTTGCTTACCATAGTCTTGAACTCGTTGAAGTACTGCTGATAGAGCGAACGGTTGCCAAATTTATCATTAAGATAAGTGTCTTTGCCGTCAATCGGGTTGTCTGAGCCAAAGAGGATTTTCTCACTGCCCCACTTGTTTATTGCTTTGAGCGTGCTCTCAACAGGAACCCACGTTGTGTCGCCGTAGAGATTGGGTAACTTTCCGAGCAACTCGATAGCCTGACTGTTGTCAGTGCCCAAGTCCATATGAACCATTACGAAATTAATTTCTGGGTGCTTTTTAGCCGCATTGTAAAGTCGGAGTGAGTTCGCCTCGGAACAGCCTCCAGTGTGAGAAACAACAGGTATATTATATTCTGCCGCTAATTTGTATATGGATTCAAGCGATTCATCATCGGGAGCTGTCATTGAATGAAATGGGTGCAGTTTTAGTCCGTAAATTATATCCCTGTTGTCGGCAATCATTCTGATGAATTCCTCATCGGGGCATTCCTGCCTGATTTTCAGCCACGGCAATACTCCGATTTTGTCGGAATTAGCTCTTGCAAATTCAAGAGTTTTTTCAAGAACAGCGTTCTGTGATTTCTGCAAATTCTGCGGAATTGGGTTTCCGTTGTGGTCGTTCTCAGCACATTCAATGTTTGAAACAAGAGAAAAATCAATGCCGTACCTGTCCATTGAGTACAGCACATCTTCGGGCGGCATATCGAAAACAAGCATTTTGCCAATGTGAACATGTGTGTCAATTATCATATTATCACTGCTTTTTGTTATTGTAAAAACGGTCGGGACATAGCTTTAAAGCGCTGTTCCGACCGTAATTTTTTAAAATAAAAACTTATTTATTTTTGTTCTGAATGTACTCGTCAATTGCGGCTGCGGCTGTTTTGCCTGCGCCCATTGCGAGAATAACGGTTGCGGCGCCTGTAACTGCGTCACCGCCTGCGTAAACGCCCTCACGTGAGGTGAGACCGTTTTCGTCTGCGATAATGCCGCCCCACTTCTGTGTGTCAAGTCCCTTTGTTGTTGACTTGATGAGCGGATTGGGAGATGTGCCGATTGAGATGATAACTGCGTCAACGTCAAGCACAAATTCACTGCCATCAACGGGAACAGGTCTTCTTCTGCCGCTTGCGTCGGGCTCGCCAAGCTCCATCTTGATGCACTTCATACCGGTTACGAACTCGTCCTCGTTGCCGATGATTTCAATAGGATTGTTGAGAAGCTTGAAGATAATTCCCTCTTCTTTTGCGTGTTCAACCTCTTCCTTACGTGCAGGAAGCTCCTCTTCACTTCTTCTGTAAACGATGTAAACCTCGTCAGCACCAAGACGCTTTGCGCAACGAGCGGCGTCCATTGCAACGTTACCGCCGCCGACTACTGCAACCTTTTTAGCATGCATAATCGGAGTTGTCGGGTCGTCCTTATACGCTTTCATAAGGTTTGTTCTTGTGAGGAACTCGTTAGCCGAGTAAACGCCGCAGAGGTTTTCACCCGGAATGTTCATAAATCTGGGAAGTCCTGCGCCAGAGCCGATGAATACAGACTCAAAGCCGTATTCGTCCATAAGCTCGTCAATCGAGATTACTCTGCCGATTACCATATTTGTTTCTACCTTAACGCCGAGCTGTTTGAGAGTGTCAACCTCTTTCTGAACAATCGACTTGGGCAGTCTGAATTCGGGGATACCGTAAACGAGTACGCCGCCTGCAAGGTGGAGAGCCTCGAATACAGTTACGTCATAGCCTTTCTTTGCAAGGTCGCCTGCACAGGTAAGACCGGCAGGACCCGAGCCGATAACGGCTACCTTGTGGCCGTTTGATTCGGGCTTGTGAACCTCTGCGTTCGGCTGTGCGTTGTGCCAGTCGGCAACGAAACGCTCAAGTCTGCCGATACCTACAGGCTCGGTCTTTATGCCTCTTACGCACTTTGCCTCGCACTGAGTTTCCTGAGGACAAACACGACCGCATACGGCAGGAAGTGAGCTTGACTCGGAAATTACGTCGTAAGCTGCCGCAAAATTGCCGTTTGCAACCTCCTTGATGAAGTCGGGGATTGCAATATGTACGGGACAGCCTGCAACGCAGGGCTTTGTTTTGCAGTTAAGGCAACGCTGTGCCTCTTCTATAGCAACCTCCTGTGTGTAGCCTGTTGCTACCTCGAGGAAGTTTTTGTTTCTTACATCGGGGTCCTGGGTTGGCATTGGTGCCTTTTTGGGTGACATATTAGGCATAATTACTCAACCTCCTTTTTGAAAAGATTGCAGGTTTCTTCGTATGCGTGACGCTCAAAGGGTTTGTACATTGAGCCGCGCTTCATAGCCTCGTCAAAGTCAACCTTGAATCCGTCAAAGTCGGGGCCGTCAACGCAGGCAAACTTTGTTTCTCCGCCTACTGTAAGACGACAGCCGCCGCACATACCTGTACCGTCAATCATAATCGGGTTCATTGAAACGGTTGTCGGAATGTTGTGGGGCTTTGTTGTCTTTACGACGAACTTCATCATAATAAGCGGACCGATTGTGATAACGAGGTCGTATTTTTCACCATCGTTAATGAGCTTTTCAAGCGGAGCAGTTACAACGCCCTTATCGCCGTAGGAGCCGTCGTCGGTCATAAGAATAAACTTGTCGGAGCAAGCCTTGAATTCGTCCTCGAGAATAACGAGGTCTTTGTTTCTGAAGCCGACAATTGAGTGAACCTCACAGCCAAGCTCGTGGAGCTTTTCGGCAACGGGAAGTGCGATTGCACAGCCAACGCCGCCGCCGACTACGCAAACTTTTTTAAGACCGTCGGTGTGTGTGGGAACGCCGAGAGGACCTACGAAATCGTGAATGCAGTCGCCCTCTTCAAGGTGATTCAGCCTTTCGGTAGTAGCGCCGACAATCTGGAAGATGATTCTTACTGTTCCTGCCTCTCTGTCATAGCCTGCAACGGTAAGCGGAATACGCTCGCCGTCCTCGTCAACACGGAGAATGATAAACTGACCCGGCTCTGCTTTTTTAGCGATAAGCGGAGCGTCAATTTCCATCAATGTAACAGTGGGGTTAAGAACTTTTTTCTTAACTATTTTGTACATTTTCTCATTTCCTTTCATTTAATATAAAAATTCACAATAAAACAATTTAAGTTGTATAGCTTTATCTTATTAATATTAGCATAAAAAGTATTGATTTTCAAGGAGTTTTTTCATATTTTTTACATATCTGACGTGAAAATGTTGGAAAATTTTGATTTACAGTAAAATATATCAAGCAATTATTAACAGTGAACAATTTTTCGGAATAATAAAACTCTGTCGGCAGAAAATAATAGAGCTTTATGATTTATGAAAGGAAGAAATTTATGGCTGACAACAAGAAAAAAATTGTACTTATCGGTACGGGAATGGTCGGAATGAGCTTTGCCTATGCGGCTCTTAACCGCAATCTTTGTGATGAGCTGGTGCTGATTGACATCAACGAAAAGCGAGCCAACGGCGAGGCTATGGATTTGAATCACGGACTTGCGTTTTCAAATTCAAGTATGAAAATCTACAGCGGAAGCTACAGCGACTGTTCCGACGCAGACATTGTTGTAATTTGCGCAGGAGTTAATCAGAAGCCGGGTGAGAGCAGACTGGAGCTTTTGCAGAGGAACACAAAGGTTTTTGCATCAATTGTGCCGAATGTGGTTCAGAACGGCTTTGACGGAATTTTCCTCGTTGCGACAAACCCTGTTGACATTATGACGAGGGTTACGTTTGAGCTTTCGGGCTTTAATGCGGCGAAGGTTATCGGCACGGGTACAACGCTTGATACCGCAAGACTGCGCTATCTTATGGGCGAGTATTTTGAGATTGATCCGAGGAATATTCACGCATACGTAATCGGCGAGCACGGTGACAGCGAGTTTGTGCCGTGGAGTCAGGCTATATTAGCCGTCAAGCCGATTAAGGACGTGCTTGCCGACAATTCACAGACGTACTCTATGGAGGAGCTTGAAAAAATCGCCGTTGACGTTCGCACAGCGGCACAGGAGATAATTGAAGCGAAGGGCGCAACGTATTACGGAATCGGAATGGCGATTGTGAAAATTGCAAGGGCGATTTTGAATGACGAAAATTCAGTTTTGACGGTTTCAACAAGGCTTCGTGGAGAATACGGCTGTAAAAAGGACGTGTTCATCGGCAATCCCTGCTTTGTAAACGCAGGAGGAGCAAAGCGGCTTCTTGAAATGAAGCTCACCGAGGAGGAAATTGAAAAGCTGAATAACAGCTGTAACATCCTAAACGACAATTTCAGAACTCTGTCGCTGTGATAAAAATGCCGAATGTACCAAAGAATAATAATTGTTTTTCTGATACTGTTGCAATAATTACATTTGTAGTTTATAATGATTTTATATAGAATTAAAGGTAAAAACAAATAAAATTACAATTGTATTTTAAAATAAACTACAATTGTGGTTGACAAGTAATTACAAATGTAGTACTATAGTAACAGAAAGGTGAAGTAAATGAATAAAAAACTGATTATTACTTCAAAAAAGTACAGAGGCGGAACTATGGTAGTGTCATCAAGACTTACAAATGAACTGGTTGAAGAACTTGACAAAATTGCTGAACAGACGGGACGTACAAGAAATGAAATCATTCAGATGTGTCTGGAATTTGCTGTTGAAAACCTTGAAATCAAGGAGGGCGACTAAATGCCGAAATTCTTTGACGTCATCAAGTACGAGGGTGACAACAGCACCTTCATATGGAAATATCCCCGTGAGGATTTCAACACGCTGTCACAGCTGATTGTTCACGAAAATCAGGAGGCCGTTTTCTTTATGAACGGTCAGGCTCTTGATTTATTCGGTCCCGGCAGATACACTCTTAAAACGCAGAACATTCCTCTTTTGGGCAGAGCGCTCAAGCTTGCAAGCGGCGGAATTTCACCTTTTCACTGTGAGGTTTATTTCATCAATAAAACCGAGCAGATGTCCATAAAATGGGGAACTGACACAAGAGTACAGTTTATCGAGCCAAGTTACAAATTCCCTTTGTCGCTGGGTGCGTCGGGAGAGATGAGCTTGCAGGCAGTTGACAGCAAACGGCTGCTTGTAAAGCTTGTCGGAACGGAGGACGGACTTACACAGCAATCGCTGACAAGGTGCTTCAGAGCATTTTTGATGACCAAGGTCAAAACCTACATTGCGCAGACGATTAAGTCGGAAAACATAAGCATTTTTGAAATTGACGAACATCTCACAAAGTTTTCGGAGGCAATCAAAAAGCTGCTCGTTCCCGATTTTGCCGATTACGGCGTGTCGCTTGAAAGATTTTTTGTTTCAAAGGTAATGAAGCCTGACGGCAACGCTCAATATGAAAAATTCAAGGAGCTTCATTTCCGTCAGTATGCAGACATTGCAGAGGCAAAGCTTAAACAGCAGACCGAAATTATCCACGCCGAAACAGAGGCGCAAAAGACGGTCATTGACTCAAAGGCTCAGGCGACAAAGCGTTCGCAGGAGGGATATACATACAGTCAGGAGCGTGGATTTGACGTGGCTGAAAAAATTGCCCAGAACGAGGCTGTGGGCGAGTTTACCAATATGGGAGTAGGTTTTGGCACTATGGCAGGCGTCGGCGGAGCTGTCGGCTCAATGGTCGGCAATATGATGAGGGACGCAGTTGATTCATCGCAGAGGAATGCCGCACCTGTTCAGGGTGAGTCAAGATTCTGTGAAAACTGCGGTGCCGGAATAGGCACAGGAGCGTCATTCTGTGAGGAATGCGGTTCGCCTGTTGCAGATCATAAGAATTTCTGCAAAAATTGCGGGTATGTTTTCGAACATCCCGGAAAGTTCTGTCCGAAGTGCGGTACAAAAAGAGGTGAATAACAATTATGAAGTCTTTTAAGGTTTATACCGTGATCTGGGCTTTGTGCTTTGTTGTGTTCAGCCTTGCGGCATTTCTGATACCTCTGCCGACAAGATTCTGCGGTGTATTCTGGGTTGGTTACATATTCATTACTGTTACCTTTTTACTTCAGCTTGCCTGTTCGTTTTTTGCGTTGAAATCAAATGAACCTCAAAAAACCGTATACAGCCTGCCTGCGTTCAAAGCAAGTCTAACGGGACTTGTCGCAATGCTTGTTGTAGGCGGATTTGCAATGATTATTCCGTCATTCCCGATGTGGCTTTGCATTCTGCTTTGTTCGGCAGTGCTTGCGGCAACGCTTACAGGCGTTATTCTTACGCTTGTATTTTCAAAAACCGTAAGCGCTATTGACAAGGAAGTCAGAATGTCTGCTTTTGTTATGAGGTCGCTTGCAGCTGACGCCGAACATATTATGATGTCAGCCGACGAGCCTGAAATAAAAGCTACAGCTAAAAGGGTTTATGAGGCAATAAGATTCAGCGACGTTATGTCGAACTCTGCGCTTGAACAGCTTGATACAAGTATTCAGCGGCAGTTTTCGGCTTTTGAAGACGCAGTAATATCGAAAGATGTACAGCTTTCCGTTGCTTTGGGAAATGAACTTCTGATATTGATTGACAAACGCAACAAGAGGTGCAGGCTTCTAAAATAGTTTTAGAAAATACAGGAGGAAAAAATGGGTAATGAAAATGTAAATTCCTCGGCAGTTTTTTGCTCAAACTGCGGAGGTCAGCTTGAAATTGACTCTTCAAAAGAGTATACAGAGTGTCCGTACTGCGGCACAAAATATTCGGTTTCCGATTTGCTCGGCGACACCGAAGCGGTCAGAGTTGAAAAAATAAAATCGCAGGCGTACAAGGAAGTTGAAAAAGGCAAACAGCAGATTGAGTCGGAGCGTTTAAGGCAAGAGGCTCTTAAAAATGAGGAGGAGAGTGTAAGAAAGTTTAAAAAGGGATTCCTGAGTAAATTACTTGTGGTATTCATAATTATAGACTCGCTTTTTACGGTTCTTGCATTTGCAAACGGAAGTATTGCCTCAGGCTTAGTCGGTTTGCTTGGAATTGCGCTGTATATTTTATCCTTCCTTTTCGGACTGCGAATTATCAAAACGAAGGCTAAAAACTTACATATTATAACAACTATTGTGGCTTTGATACTGGCTTTTCCGTTTCTTGCACTTATGGGAAATAAAAGCGTCTCGAAAGATTATAAAGATTTTGATTGGAACGATATTGAACTCCACGAATTTTTGCCTGAACCTAAATCACACAGCGGAGATATTTCATGGAATAAAGATGATTCGCTGAACATGGATATTAATTCTTCCGAAAGCGATTTTTGATGAATATGTAAAAGCCTGCAAAGAAATGGGGTATACTGTTGAATCAAATGAAACAGACGGAATGTATTCTGCTTACAACGGTGACGGATATGATCTTTCACTGATTTTCTTTGATGACTATTACAGTTTGAATCTTAAGGCACCGGAAAAAATGGGCGAAATTGAATGGCCTGACAGTGCCCTTGCAAAAATGCTCCCTGTTCCAAAATCGAAAACAGGAAAGATAAATAATGATTCTTCCGATTGCTTGAGTGTATCGGTTGATAAAACATCGGAGAGCGACTTCAAAGAGTATGTAAAGGCTTGCAAGGAAAAGGGCTTTGACGTTGATTACAGCAACGGTGATGATTATTACCATGCTAAAAACAGTAAGGACTATAGCCTTGAAGTTTCACTTTCAGCGTTTAATGTTATGAAGATATATCTTTCGGCACCCGAAGAAGAAACTACCGAGGAAGAAACTTCAAAAGCAGAAAGCTCAAAGGCGGAAAGCTCGAAGAAAGAGCAGTCAAGCAAAACAGCAACAGGAGTTACGCCCGAGTTTAAAAAGGCAATGGACAGCTACGAGGAATTCTTTGACGAGTACATTGACTTTATGAAAAGGTATTCCGAGTCGGACAATCCTCTTGAGATGATGGACGAGTATTCGGAGTATTTGAGTAAATATTCCGAAACAATGCAGGCTCTTAACGATATGGAAAGCAAAGAAGTTACAGAGGCAGATTCACTGTATTTTATTGAAGTACAGGCACGGATTCTCGATAAACTTTCAAAGGTTGAATAAGTATTAAATAAAAAACTACAGTCGGTTGTTCTCAAGAAGGAAAACAGCCGACTGTTTTTGATTTATAGGAAACTGCTAAAACAGCGTTATGCCGAACATATGCAGAATCCAAAGTACTGCGCCGTAGATTATCGACGCCGAAACGCCGTATACTATTACAGGTCCTGCGATGATGAACAGCTTTGCGCCCAAGCCTGCAACGTAGCCTTCTGATTTGAACTCGATTGCAGGGGAGGAAACGGCGTTTGCAAAGCCTGTAATCGGAACAAGCGTTCCTGCGCCTGCGTGCTTTGCAATTTTGTCGTACACTCCGATTGCCGTCAGCAGTATTCCCAGAAAAACAAGTGTTACCGAGGTGAGCGTTTTGGCTTGCTGTTCCTCAATTCCGAGCGCACCGTAAAGATTTATAAGTCCCTGTCCGACTGCGCAGATTGCTCCGCCGATTAGAAAGGCTTTCAGTCCGTTCACAAAACATTTACTTTTCGGTGAATTTTTCTTCACAATTTTATCGTATTCTTTTGGTGAAATCATATGATACCCCTTTTGTTATCCGTTCTTTACCTTTATTCTGTCCGTATTTTAAATATTTATGTTAAAATTTTCACTTTATTTTTCTGACTTTATGTTGTATAATGTTAAATGTATATTTATGTGCAACTGCATTATACGGGGGAATGGGTTTGGAACATTATCTTGACAACAGCGCAACTACGGCTGTTTCGGAAAAAGCGGCTGAAAAGGCATATAGGGTAATGGTTGAAAATTACGGCAATCCCTCATCTCTGCACCTTAAGGGAATGAATGCGGAGAAGGAGCTTGAAACGGCGAGAAGGTCTGTTGCAAAAACGCTCGGTGCGCAGAGTGAAGAAATTTTCTTTACAAGCGGCGGCACAGAGGCTAACAATACTGCACTTTTCGGCGTTGCTCAGGCGAAAAAAAGACGTGGCAACAAGATTATTATTTCATCTGTTGAGCACAGCAGTATTATTGAATCGGCGCAGAAGCTCGAAAACGACGGCTTTGAGGTTGTCAGAATTGCACCGAACGAGAACGGAATTATCACTCCCGAAAGCGTTTTGCAGGAGGTTGATGAAAGCACAATCCTTGTTTCCGTTATGTGCGTCAACAACGAAACCGGTGCGGTAATGCCCGTAAGCGAGATTTTTTCGGCTGTCAAGGAAAAGAACAGCGACACAATCTGTCACACAGACGCTGTTCAGGCATTCGGAAAAATTGCTCTTAACGCAAGGCGGCTTTGTGCGGATTTGATTACCGTCAGCGCACACAAGGTTCACGCACCAAAGGGGTGCGGAGCGCTGTACATAAAAAAGGGCGTTCGCATTATTCCTCATCAGTACGGCGGCGAGCAGGAAAAGAAAATCCGCCCCGGTACCGAGGCACTGCCGCTGATTGCAGCATTCGGAGTTGCCTGCGAGGAATTCAATATTGATGAAAATTATAAGAAAATATCGGAGCTTAACGAATATGCAAGGCAAAAGCTGAAAAGCATTGACGGTGTAAGCATAAATTCTCCCGAAAACGCTCTGCCTTATGTGCTGAACATTTCGGTCGGCAGGGTGAGGAGCGAAACAATGCTCCATTTTCTTGAAGAATTTGACGTTTTTGTTTCCTCGGGAAGTGCCTGTGCAAAGGGCAAGCCGAGCCACGTATTGAGCGCAATGGGACTGTCAAGAAAACGTGCCGACAGCGCAATCAGAATCAGCTTTTCAAAATACAACTGCAAAGAGGACGTTGACGTGCTTTGCAGGAGCATTGAAACAGGACTGTCGGTGCTGGCACACAGGTGAGTTCAATTCGGAATTATTAATGCGTGTTGTTTGGAAAGGTTTGTCGGCTGAATTAACGTTGATATAATGGTAACGTTTCGGGACGTGTAGGAACCCGTCCCCTACGGATATAGAGGAAACGTTTGTTTTAGTCGTAGGGACACGGCGTGCCGTGTCCGCAGTGGCAATCTAATTTTACCGATAAAACCGTAGTTATAGAGGAAATAAACATTTCCGTAGGGGACGGCATCCTTGACGTCCCATTCACAAAAATTGAAATACAATTTTTGTGTGGACACGGAACGCCGTGTCCCTACGTTCAAAAATAAAACACATAGTAAAAGGAAGGCATATGAAAGAAATTATCCTTTTGAAGGACGGCGAAATTGTTTTAAAGGGACTTAACCGCCGTTCGTTTGAAGACGTTTTAAAAAAGAATATTAAATTTGCATTAAGTACTCTCGGACGTTTTGAGATTACCTCGGCACAGTCGACTATATATGTTAAGCCGCTGTCGGAGGACATCGACTTGGACGAGGCGTGCGAGAGAATTTCAAGAGTATTCGGAATTGTCGCCTACTCAAGGGCGGCTGTCTGCGAGGAAAAAACGCTTGAATCGGTTTTGCAGACCGCACCCGTTTATCTTGAAAAAACTCTTAAATCGGCGAAAACCTTTAAGGTTGAGGCAAAGCGCAGTGACAAGCGTTTTCCGTACAAGTCGCCTGAAATCTGCCGTGAGCTGGGCGGAGTGATTCTTGAAAAATTCCCTCACCTTACGGTTGACGTTCACAATCCCGAGGTTACCGTTTATGTTGAAATCCGTGACTTCGGCGCATATATCCACTGCGACCCCGAAAAGGGTGCAGGCGGTATTCCCGTCGGCACAGGCGGCAGGGCGGCTATTCTGATAAGCGGAGGAATTGACTCCCCTGTAGCCGCATATATGATGGCAAAGCGTGGTATCAAGCTCACCGCCGTTCACTTTGCAAGTCCGCCCTACACCAGCAGACGTGCGGAAGAAAAGGTTGTAAAGCTCCTTCAGAAAGTCAGCCGCTATGCGGGCAGAATGACAATGTACACAGTGCCGTTTACAAAGATTCAGGAAAAGATAAAGGACGATTGTCCCGAGGAGCTGTTTACAATTATTATGCGCCGTCTGATGATGGAGATTTCCGAGAAGATTGCGCTTGACAACGATTGCTCGGCACTCATTACGGGCGAAAGCCTCGGTCAGGTTGCAAGCCAGACAATCGGCGCACTCGGCTGTACAGACGAAGCAACCGATATGGTTGTGTTCAGACCGCTTATCGGTATGGATAAGCAGGAAATTATCGACATTTCATACAAGATAGATACCTACGAAACTTCGATTGAGCCTTACGAGGACTGCTGTACGGTGTTTACGCCAAAGCATCCACGCACACGACCTGTTTTAAAATACGTAAAAGAGGCTCAGGAAAAGGCAGGCTTTGCACCGCTTGTTGACGAGGCTTTGCAAAACCTTAAGATAACATATATTTCAGCCGACGACTGATACAAAGGGGTGATACTCAGGTGAGTCAGGTTAATATTGAAATTATTTCGGTGGTAAGAAACAAAAACGCCGCAGGTCTTGTCGGCAAAAAGCCCGAGCTTAAGGCAAGGCTTGACAGATACGGCTACACACTTACAGGCGTTAAAAACACCGTGTTGAACGCAAGGAAAATCAGAGCGGCTCTTGACGGGATTGCAAAGTCCGACAACAGACCGGACGTTGTGATTATTGCAAACGCCCTTTCAACAACCGACAGCACTTCTTTCAGAAAGTATTTTGTGGAAACGGTTGCCGAGGCGGAGCACAGCGCAAACGAGCGTACGCCGAAGGATTACTGGAAAAAGAGAGATAAGGCTTTCAGGGACGCCAAAAAGAATGGCGCAACTCAGGAGGAGCTTGATGCGCTTGAAGATGAATTCAGGCTCTATCGCAAAAAGTCAAAGGTGTTCAAGCTCGGCGAATTCGGCAACGGCTACAAAGGCTATTGCTTTATGTTCAAGGGCTTGCAGGTTGCCGTACTTCCTCAGGCTCGCCTTACGGGTGAAAACGACGACGACGTAATTTCACTTGCGGCTGTGAGAACAAAGGAAGTTTTTGAAAACTCCGCAGAGGATTACCCCGACGGATTTGGCATCAGGGAGTATGTTCCCGAAAGAACAGGATTTGCCTATAAATTTATCCCGATGAGGGGCGACGGCGGCAAGGAGGTTGCAAGAAAATGCGTTGTAATCGCATCATTCCTTGTTTTTCTTACTGCGCTTTCAATGCTGATGTACAATATGGTGTTCCTGAGTATGAGAAACGCCGCACTTAACGGTGAAATTCAGAAGATTGCCCACGGCATTGAGGACGATACGCAAAAGGATAAAAAGCCTGATAAGGGAGATACTATAGACTGGAAAAAGCTCAAGGAAGTCAACGACGAAATTGTCGGCTGGATTGAGATGGACAATACGAAGATTGACTATCCCGTTCTGTGGCACAAGGGTGACGACAGAAATTACCAGTTCTATCTTTCGCACAACTACAAGAAGGAATGGGATTCGTTCGGCAGTATTTTCCTTGACTACCGCTGTACAAACGGTACGGACAGCAAGAATACCGTTCTTCACGGACATCATATTCAGGACGGCTCTTTCTTCGGAGATTTGATGAAGTTCGGCGGAACAACGGGCGATCTTGATTTTTATAAGAAAACACCTACAATTGAGTTTGACACTCCGAAGTCGCAGGGAACTTACAAAATCATTTCAGTGTTCAAAACGAACACACTCTCCACACAGGGCGAGTTTTTCAACTATATGGTCGGCGACTTCCAGAATGAAAAGGACTTTATGAATTACGTTTACAACGTAAGAATCCGCTCGCTGTTCAACTGCCCTGTTGACGTGAATGAGGATGACGAGCTTATCACGCTTTCAACCTGTTCCTATGAATTTACAAACTGGAGAACAGTTGTTGTGGCAAGAAAGGTGAGAGTGGGCGAGTCGAAGAAGGTTGACGTTTCAAAGGCGTCGCTTAATAAAAACATTGTATGGCCGCAGGTTTACTACTCGACCTACGGCGGAACAAGACCAAAGGTGACGGATTTCTGCACCGCATATGAAAAGGGAGAAATCAACTGGTACAACGGCGACTACGACTTTAAGAATCAGAAGGTTGTTGAGCCGTCAAGCTCGGCGTCAGGCAGTACGGCGGGTACAACCGGAGCTAACGGTCAGACTGCTGCGCAGCAGCCTACAACTCAGGCGAAAGTTTACCTGACGGTAAGGTTCCTCAATTATGACGGCTCTGTGCTGTCGGAACAGAAGGTTGAGTACGGAAAGGCGGCTAAAGCGCCTGCTAATCCGACAAAGCCGAGTGATGAATTCTATGACTACAAGTTTAAGGAATGGGGCCTTGACTACAGCAACGTCACCTGCAATATGGATATTGCTCCGTTATTTGATTATACGCTGAAACCCGAGTACGCACAGGCGCAGTAGCGGGAGGCGAGTATGGTGGAATGTAAAACGATATTTTATTCGGCGAGGAAAACTTCACTTTGCGAGCGTGCGCTCAAAAAGAGTTTTTCCGAGCTTGACCTTGATATGAGCGATATTTCTTTTGCCGCCGACAGGGGAAGTCTGTGTAATGCCTTGACAGAAGCATTCGGAGAATGTAATATAGTTTTTGTCATTGGCGGTCTGGGCTTTGGCGATGAAAGAGATATTAAAAACATTGTTTCACGTCTTATAAAAAGCTCCTGCGTAGACGATTGCAAAAAGCTTAAAAATCCAACGGGTGACGACGGTTATATCATAAGAGCAGACAGCCAGATGCTTGTTCTGCTCCCCGATGAGCCTGAACAGATTGAAGCAATTATGCAGGGTGCAATTACAGGATATATAAAAATCAGGGGAAATGCGAGGGCGTAGTGTGGTAAACGAAACGAGCGTTACAATTAATCTGGATAACATTGCCCGCAATGCAAGAGCCATTACGGAAAAATACAAGGAATACGATTACTTTTTTGTTGTGCTTAAGTCAAGCGCATACGGTCACGGCGAATACATAGTAAACGAGCTTGTAAATAATAATATTAACTATATTGCTGTTTCGTATGTTGACGAGGCGCTGAAAATCAGGAAGTACAACAGCGATGTGCCTGTTCTTATTCTTGAGCCGATTAGCTTAAGCGATATTGAAACAGCGGCAAGTCGTAATTTTACGGTTGTTGTGCACGACCTTGATTATCTCAATGAGCTTATTGCAACAGGCGTTAAATCAAAGCTGAAAATTCATATAAAAATTGATTCGGGTATGAACCGACTCGGCTTTAAAGACAAGAACGAGGTCAAAAAGGCTGTTGAAATGATTAATCAGACCGAGAATCTGTATCTTGAGGGAATCTTCACTCACTTTGCAACTATCGGTATGTTTGACAATCATTTTGACAATCAGGTTGAAAGCTTTAAGGAGATTACAAGCCTGATTGACCTTAAGAAAATTCCTATTGTTCATCTGGGAAGCAGTGTGATTCTTTTGTCGCACCCGAAGTTTGAATTTGCAAACGGCGTGAGAACAGGCATTTTGTCTTACGGCTACAACGTTGCTCCGAACTACTGCAACAGCGGACTCAAGGATAAACTGCGGAATTTGAGAAACAGCTATTGTCAGAAAAAGTACAATTTGAGTAAGCTTATTTATGACGCAGAAATTGACGTTAAGCCTGCGATGAGTATGACTACTTCAATTTTGCAGATTAAAGAGGTTAAAAAGGGCGAGTGCGTCGGCTACGGTGCGACGTACACAGCCGAGGAAGATATAAAAATTGCCGTACTGCCCATAGGCTACAACAACGGAATCGGCAGAAGAAATGCCGGCAGATATGTTGTAATCAACGGCAAAAAGTATTTTGCAGTCGGAGAGATTGCAATGAATATGATGGTTATAAGGGTTGACGATGACGTTAAGCTGTCCGATACTGTGTACATTCTGGGCGGAGGAATTACGCTTGGCGAATTGAGCAGATTTGAGGGCAACTCAATATCAAAGACATTGCTTGACGTCGGCAAAAACAACAGGAGAGTTTATATTAAAAACAATCAAACTGTGTTTGAAGAGGAAACAAGGTGACAAAATGGGTGTAACAAGATGGCTTTTGCATAAGTTCAAGGATATTAATTCTGACAGAATGAAAAAACATATTGAGGTTATTCATCAGAACAGCGGAAAATCAAAGGCGTATATTGTTTTTGATATGTTTGTTAATTTTCTGACGAGGGGTTCGGGCTATACGGACTATTTCAGAGGAAATTATATTCAGGCTACAAAGGCTGAAAAGGACACGTTCGTAACAGCAAAGAAGTTCTACAAAATTCTTGAGTATCTCAATGATGATGATTACATTGTTCTTCTGAACGACAAGCTCGTTTTTGACAGGTTTTTTAACGAGTATCTAAAGCGTGATTATCTCAATCTGCGTGAAACCGACGCAGTGGGCTTAAAGCTGTTTATGCAGGGCAGAGATATTGTCTTTGCAAAGCTGACAAACGGCGAGTGCGGTCACGGAATTTCAAAAATTGTCGTTAAGGACGTAAAGGACTATGACGCTTTGTACAAGGAACTTGTCGAGAACAATCAGTTGCTTGTCGAGGAAGCAATCATTCAGAACGACGACTTAAACGAGATAAATCCAAATGCGGTAAACTCGTTCAGGGTTATCACGCTCTACAAGGACGGCAAGGTTTATCTTGTGAATAATGCATTGAGAATTAATCAGGACGAATCAAATGTTATCGGTTGCAGTAACGACTTGTATTTTTCGCTCGGTGAGGACGGCAGAATCGACGGCAACGTAATCGACGATTACGGAAATGTTTACGATACTCACCCGCTGACGGGCAAGAAATTCAAAGACGTCAAGATAGCAGGCGTTAAGGAAGCATTTGATATGTGTAAGGAAGCGCATATGAGAATACCGCAGGTAAGGTATATCGGCTGGGATATTGCGTTTTCTGTAAAAGGCCCTGTTGTTGTTGAGGGCAACGAGTATCCGGGATTCGGTCTTGTTCAGCATTATAAGCTCAAGGACAAGAGCACGGGACACTTAAAGGAAATCAGCGACATTCTCGGCGACGAGATGAAAAATATCAAGGTGTAATTCAATTATATTAACTTATAAAAATACCTCCGAGAGCAACAGGCTTTCGGAGGCAGTAAACTATGAGGTGGCTGAATATGCCGGAAAAAACAAGGGTAGAAAAGAATGTTAAAATTTTAGGTATTGTTATTTCTGTTCTGCTAATAATTTGTTCTTTAGGTTTTGTCGGAAATATTTTATATGAAATTTATTCATTTACAGTAGTTAATAATATAATATATTATGTAGTTGATATTGTTGCGAAGCTTATGTTATTGACAGCGTTTATTTTGCTTGCAGTATCAATACTGAGTAAAAATAAACTTAAGATTGATATAATAAAAATTTTCGCTGAATTATTCCTGATTGCAAACATTTTATATTTATCAAACAGTTTGTATCAATTAGTTGTTATATTTGGCGCAGATGTTTTTAGTATTTTAGGAACTGTATTCAGTAAACCGTTGTATTATTTGTTTACTGCATCTAAAATAGCAATTGCAACAGCAGTATTGTTTTTTAATAAAAGGAATAAGCTCGTACCCGAAAATAAATCCGCTAAACTTGTTTTATCAATCTTATTTGTGATAAGCTTTTGCTTGTATTGCCTTTTTGAAATAGGAAAATTTGGATTAACAAGTTCTTTGGCTTCGTTTATGACGTTTATTACGTCTTCTGATGGCGGTGACAGCGGTTTGTTCAACGGAATATTTATCGGCTTTTTCTTAAACATTATATTTACGTTGGCAGAGTACATTCCGTTATTTCTGTTTTTCGTGATATATCAAAAAGAACATCTTGATAAAAAAGCGGTCAGTACATAACGGACAATGCAAAAAATGAGATAATAGTGAGATAATTAATAAAATATAAACCAATGGCTGGCGGAGATTTGTTTTCCGTCAGCCGTTGTTTCGTGTCGAATAGTGTAAGTTTTTTAAAAATATTCGTGTAATATAGTGTGAAAAAATAGTTTAAAATCACATTAAAATACACGAATGTTATTTTATTGTCGTTTTCAGAACTCTATTCCGATTCTGCCTGTTATTCCTCTGTCGTAGGGGTGCTTTATTTTTTTGAACTCCGTTACGTAATCGGCAATCTCTATGAACCTTTCGGGCGGATTGTGTCCTGTCATTACAATTTCCATACTTACAGGGGCGTTTGCCACAAACTCAAATACCTCCGCCTCGGAAATCATATCGTTGTTTATTACGTCAAAAATCTCGTCGAGGACTACCATATCGTAACGCTCTGTAAGGGCGGTTGTTACACTGCTGTCAAAAATTCCCTTGAAAACCTTTGCTGCCTGCGCCTTTTCCTTTTCGTCCATTTCAAAAGTGAATTTCAGCTCGAGAGGGCAGAACGTGAGGGTTACGTTTTCGGTGTGGCTTAATGTGTGGCGTTCGCCCGAAAATTCTGTTTTGAGAAACTGAACGAACAGAACCTTCATATTGCTGCCTGCGGCTCTTGCGGCAAGTCCTACCGCCGCTGTTGTTTTGCCTTTGCCGTCGCCGTAATAAATGTGTATCATATTTACCTCCGAGATTTTCTATTAGTGTGGAGTTTGGAGTGTGGAGAGTGGAGTTTCGGTCGAGTGGTTAGGTCGCAATAATTCAAAAGTTTAATGCCCGAATTAATTTATATGCGGCGTTGCCGCAGAGAGTAATTTTTAATATTTCTACGGATATAGAGGAAACGTTTGTATTACAATTGTAGGGGACGGGTTCCTACACGTCCCGAAACGTTTCCGATATATCAATCAATCCAAGGAAAACGAACTATTCCAAACAACACGCACTATTACAAATTCGGAGCGTAGCGACCATTAACTCCACACTCCACTCTCCAAACTCCACACTTAATTATACTTTAATATGTACTTTTTGACAATATGTGCATAGTATACAAAATTATTTTTAAAATAATCTGAAAATTCTACACGCAATAATTTTCGCAAAACCTTGCAATAATTGCCCTTACATTGTATAATAAACCTTGCGTGACTGCACAAGATATGCGATGAAGCGGGAGGTTGCGGCAAATTTGCCGGTTTTTCCGTGGAGTATGTCCGATTTTAAACCGGGCGATTATTATGAATCATTTAGAGTGTAACTATGTCAATAGGGTTGCTTTGCCATAGCTGTGCTCAAAAGCTTTCAGGACGTTCCCGGTTAACTGAATAGTTAAACGGGTTTTTTAATGCAGGGTGAGGAAACACCCGGCAGAGTTTCAAAAAAGTTTTTGAAAGCAAACGCCCGCCAACTACGAAGAGCCGAGGCTCGCAGCCTTAAAATAGCGACCTGCGACGACCAAGCAGCGGAAATCACCAAAGTGATTGGAGCTGATTGGAGGAGTGGAAGCTATTTTAAGATAAGCGGAGAGCTACGAGGCTTGACAAAATTTTCAAGGAGGCGACGATAATGGCAGTCAAGGAAAAGATTAGAATAAGATTAAAGGGTTATGATCATCAGCTCGTTGATCAGTCGGCCGAGAGAATCGTGGCTACAGCTAAGCGCACAGGCGCAAGAGTTTCGGGTCCCGTTCCGCTCCCTACTGAGAAGCAGGTTGTAACAATTCTCCGTGCTGTTCACAAGTACAAGGACAGCCGTGAGCAGTTTGAGATGAGAACCCACAAGCGTCTTATCGACATCTTAAGACCGTCAAACAAGACAGTCGAGGCTCTTATGAGCTTAGAGCTCCCTGCCGGCGTTGATATCGAGATTAAGTTATAATCACTGATACCAACCTACAAGCAGACAGGGTCACGTTGGTGCAAACCAACCAATAACCTACAAGGAGGATACATTCATGCAGAAAGCAATCATCGGCAAGAAAATCGGTATGACACAGATTTTCGATGAAAAGGGAATTGTTATTCCCGTAACTGTTATCGAGGCAGGCCCTTGCGTGGTTACAGCCAAGAAAACAGTTGAAAACGACGGCTACGCATCCGTTCAGCTCGGATACGGCGACTTAAAGCCCCACAAGGTTACAAAGCCTATGAAGGGATTTTTTGACAAAGCAGGCGTAGCTCCCAAGAAAACTCTTAAAGAGTTCCGTTTTAACGACACAGACGCTTACAACGTAGGCGACCTCGTTAAGGCAGACGTGTTCACCCCCGGCGACAAGATTGACGTAACCGGCAAGAGCAAAGGTAAGGGTACCGCAGGCGTTATCAAGAGATGGAACTTCCACCGTCTTAAGGAAACTCACGGTACAGGCCCCTGCGTTCGTCACGGCGGCTCAATCGGTGCCTGCTCCTCACCCTCAAGAGTATGGAAGGGTAAGAGAATGGCAGGTCACCTCGGCGCAGAACAGGTAACAGTACAGAACCTCACAGTTGTTAAGGTTGACGCTGAAAACAACCTCATTGCTGTAAAGGGTGCTGTTCCCGGACCAAATAAGGGAATCGTTGTACTCAAAGATTCCGTTAAGGCTTAAGGAAGGGGGATTATAAATGCCAAGTTTATCAGTAGTAAATATGGAAGGCAACAACGTCGGTACAATCGAGCTTGCTGATTCCGTATTCGGTATTGAGCCCAACGCAGCAGTTATGCATCAGGTAGTAGTAAGCTATCTTGCAGCACAGCGTCAGGGCACACAGTCCGCTCTTACAAGATCCGAGGTTTCCGGCGGCGGCAAAAAGCCCTGGAGACAGAAGGGTACAGGACGTGCAAGACAGGGTTCAACCCGTGCTCCGCAGTGGACACACGGCGGTATCGTGTTTGCTCCCAAGCCAAGAGATTACAGATTCTCTGTAAACAAGAAGGTAAGAAGACTTGCTATGAAGTCAGCTTTCTCTTCAAAGGCTAAAGAAAACGAAATCATCGTTGTTGATTCAATCGCAATGGATGAATACAAGACAAAGACAATCGTTGCTATGCTCAACGCAATCGGAGCTGACAAAAAGGCTCTCATCGTTCTTCCCGCAGTTGACAGCAAGGTTATCAAATCAGCTAACAACATCCCCGGCGTTAAGACAGCTCAGGTCAACACACTCAATGTTTATGACATTCTGAATGCTGACAAGCTCGTTATCGTCAAGGACGCTGTAAGCAAGATAGAGGAGGTATATGCATGATCGCTCATGACATCGTAATTCGCCCCGTTATCACTGAAAAAAGTATGCTCGGCGCAGTTAATAAGGTATATACCTTTGAAGTAGCTAAAACAGCTAACAAAATTGAAATTGCAAAAGCTTGCGAAGAAATCTTCAAGGTTAAGGTTGCAAAGGTAAACACCGTAAGCGTTCGCGGCAGATTCCGCCGTCAGGGCAGAAACAACGGCGGTTACACAAAGAGCTGGAAGAAAGCAATCGTAACATTAACAGAAGACAGCAAGCCTATCGAATTTTTTGAAGGCATGATGTAAGTCTGAAATAAATAATTCAGGCAGAATGTATGGGAAACGCCATTTTCCCGCAAAGCCATCATGAGGAGAGTGAAACCAAATGGCCATTAAAGTTTATAAGCCGACCATTAACTCAAGAAGAAATATGTCGGTTACAGATTATTCGGTCCTTTCAAAGGTTGAGCCCGAAAAGAGCCTGCTTGCTCCTTTAAACAAGAAGTCAGGCCGCAACAGCTACGGCAGAATCACCGTTCGTCACAGAGGCGGCGGTAACCGCAGAAAGTACCGTATCATTGACTTCAAGCGTCAGAAGTTTGACGTTGAAGGCACAGTAAAAACATTAGAGTACGATCCTAACCGTTCGGCATTCATCGCTCTTGTAGAGTACACCGACGGTGAAAAAGCTTACATTATCGCTCCCGAGGGACTTAAGGTAGGCGACAAGGTAGTAGCAGGCGTTAATGCCGACATCAAGCCCGGCAACGCACTTCCGCTTACAGCAATTCCTGTAGGTACATTCATTCACAATGTTGAGCTTTACCCCGGCAGAGGCGCACAGCTTGCTCGTTCGGCAGGTAATATGGCACAGCTTATGGCTAGAGAGAACGGACTTGCTCTGTTAAGACTTCCTTCAGGCGAGTTAAGAAACGTTCCCGAAAGCTGTATGGCTACTATCGGTCAGGTAGGCAACATTGACCATGAAAACGTTAAAATCGGTAAAGCCGGCCGTAAGAGAAATATGGGCTGGCGTCCCACAGTCCGCGGTTCTGTTATGAACCCGAACGACCACCCGCACGGCGGTGGTGAGGGTAAGTCACCGGTTGGCCGTCCGGGCCCTGTAACCCCTTGGGGTAAGCCCGCACTCGGCTATAAGACTCGTAAGAACAACAAGAGCAGCGATAAGCTTATCGTTCGCAGAAGAAACGGTAAGTAAGGCAGAGAAAGGAGCTTATAACTATGAGTAGAAGTACTAAAAAGGGTCCCTTTGTTCAGCCTGTACTGCTCAAAAGGGTTCTTGAAATGAACGAAAAGGGCGAAAAGAGAATTTTAAAGACATGGTCAAGAAGTTCAACAATTTTCCCTGAATTCGTTGGTCACACATTCGCCGTTCACGACGGCCGTAAGCACGTTCCGGTATATGTAACTGAAGATATGGTAGGTCACAAGCTCGGTGAGTTCGCTCCTACAAGAACCTTCAAGGGACACGCCGGTTCAAAAACAAGCAAATAAGCGGAAGGAGAGTATTGCAGATGGAAGCAAAGGCAAATGCTAAATTTGTTCGTATTTCACCCCGCAAGGTTGGCGTTGTTCTTGACCTTATCAGAGGCAAAGACGTCAGATATGCGGAAGCTGTTCTTAAGCACACTCCCAAGGCCGCTTGCGAGCCGCTCTTAAAGCTGCTCAAGTCAGCTATGGCAAATGCTGAGAACAACCATGATATGGATGTATCCAAGCTCTACGTTGCACAGTGCAACGCTACAGCAGGCCCCATCCTTAAAAGAATTCGTCCGAGAGCACAGGGCAGAGCGTTCAGAATTAACAAGAGAACTTCTCACATTACCCTCGTTCTCAAGGAAAAAGAAGACTAAGGGGAGGTTTAAATATGGGTCAGAAAGTAAATCCGCACGGTCTTCGTGTCGGTGTTATTAAAGATTGGGATTCCCGTTGGTTTGCAAACAAAAAGGACTTCGGCGCTACACTCGTTGAGGACTACAACCTTCGTAAAACTCTGAAGGCTCAGCTTTACAACTTCGGTATCTCAAAGATTGAAATTGAGCGTGACGGCAAAAGAGTAAGAATCAGCATTCACTGCGCAAAGCCCGGTCTTGTTATCGGTAAGGGCGGCTCCGAGATTGAGAAGCTCAAGGCTCAGTGTGAAAAATTCCTTAACAAGCCCGTTGCAATCAACATTGTTGAAGTAAAGGCTCCCGAGCTTGACGCACAGCTCGCAGCAGAGAGCATTGCTCAGCAGCTCGAAAAGAGAATTTCTTTCCGTCGTGCTATGAAGCAGGCTATCGGCAACGCAATGCGCCGTGGAGCAAAAGGTATTAAGGTTATGTGTTCAGGCCGTCTCGGCGGTGCTGAAATTGCTCGTTCAGAGCAGTATCACGAGGGCACAATTCCGCTTCAGACACTTCGTGCTGACATCGACTACGGTTTTGCAGAGGCTAACACAACCTACGGTAAAATCGGCGTTAAGGTTTGGCTTTACAAAGGCGAAGTTTTGAACGAAGTTAAGTCAAGAAAGCCCCGCAGAGAAGGAGGCAGAAAGTAATGTTATTACCTAAGAGAGTTAAGTACAGAAGAGTACACAGAGGTCGTATGACAGGTAAGGCTCTTCGTGGTAACAAGGTTACTTACGGTGAGTACGGTCTTCAGGCTACAGAGCCTGCATGGATCACCTCAAACCAGATTGAGGCTGCCCGTATCGCTATGACACGTTACTGCAAAAGATTCGGTAAAGTATGGATCAAGATTTTCCCTGACAAGCCTGTTACAGCAAAGCCTGCTGAAACTCGAATGGGTTCAGGTAAAGGTTCTCCCGAATACTGGGTTGCAGTAGTTAAGCCCGGCAGAGTTATGTTTGAACTCGCAGGCGTTGATGAAGCTACAGCAAGAGAAGCACTTCGTCTTGCTTCAACAAAGCTTCCCATCAAGTGCAAGTTTGTTAAAAAAGAGGAGGGTGAGCAGTAATGAAAGCATCAGAAATCAGAGAAATGTCAGTTGAAGAGCTTCAGACAAAGCTCACAGAACTCAAAGAAGAATTATTTAATCTTCGTTTCCAGCTTGCTGTTAACCAGCTCGAAAACTCATCCAGAATCGGTGCCGTAAAGAAGGACATTGCAAGAGTTTCAACAATTCTTCGTCAGCGTGAACTTAACGGCACAGAAGCTTAAGAGAGGGGGACTTAACAGTGAGTGAAAGAAATATGAGAAAAACCGTTGTCGGCAAGGTTGTAAGCAACAAGATGGACAAAACAATCGTTGTTGCCGTTGAAGACAGCGTAAAGCATAAGCTTTATAACAAAATTGTTAAGCGTACGGTTCGCTTTAAGGCACACGACGAGAACAATGAGTGCAATATCGGCGACCGTGTAAAGGTTATGGAGACCCGTCCTCTTTCTAAAGATAAAAGATGGAGACTCGTCGAGATTATTGAGAAAGCTAAATAAGTTTAGCGGCTTTGAGAAAAGGAGGAATACACTGTGATTCAACAGCAAACCATCCTCAAGGTTGCCGACAACACCGGCGCAAAGGAACTTATGTGCATTCGTGTACTCGGCGGTACCAGAAGGAGATATGCCAACATTGGCGATATTATTGTTGCCTCGGTTAAAAAAGCAGCACCCGGCGGTGTTGTTAAAAAAGGCGACGTTGTAAGAGCCGTAGTTGTTCGTTCTGCAAAGGGCGTAAGACGTGAAGACGGCACATACATCCGCTTTGATGAAAATGCGGCTGTTATCATTAAGGAAGATAAGAACCCCAAGGGTACTCGTATCTTCGGACCGGTAGCAAGAGAGCTTCGTGATAAGGACTTTATGAAGATTCTTTCTCTCGCTCCCGAAGTACTTTAATTTGGAGGTGTCACAATGAATAAGGTTCATGTAAAAACAGGCGACACCGTTATCGTTATCAGCGGTAAGGATAAGGGCAAAAAGGGTCAGGTTCTGGCTGTAAGCCCTAAAGAAGGCAAGGTTATCGTAGAGAAAGTAAATATGGTTTCAAAGCACGTTAAGCCCAGAAAGATGGGCGAGCAGGGCGGTATCATCAAGGCTGAGGGCGCTATGTATGCTTCCAAGGTTCAGATTGTATGCCCCAGATGCAAGAAGCCCACAAGAGTTGCTCACAAGATTTTTGAGGACGGCTCAAAGGGCAGAATCTGCGCAAAGTGCAAGGAATCGCTGTAAGGAGGAAATAAGATATGGCAAGACTTAAAGAATATTATTCAAAAGAAGTTGCACCTGCTCTTATGTCAAAGTTCTCCTACAAGAGCACTATGCAGATTCCGAAGCTTGATAAAATCGTTATCAACGTAGGCGCAGGCGAAGCTAAAGAAAACTCAAAGGTAATTGACGCTATCTGCACAGACCTTTCTGCCATCACAGGTCAGAAGCCTCTCGTGTGCAGAGCAAGAAAATCAGTTGCTAACTTCAAACTCAGAGAAGGTATGCCGATTGGCTGTAAGGTTACTTTAAGAGGCGAGAGAATGTACGAGTTCCTCGACAGACTCTTCAACGTAGCTCTTCCCCGTGTAAGAGACTTCAGAGGTATCAACCCCAACTCTTTCGACGGCAGAGGAAACTACAATATGGGCCTCAAAGAGCAGCTCATTTTCCCTGAAATTGATTATGACAAGATTGACAAGGTTCGTGGTATGGACATTTGCTTCGTTACCACAGCACAGACAGACGAAGAAGCTCGTGAGCTTTTAACTCTCATGGGCGCACCGTTTTCAAAGTAAGGAGGGATTGTTGTGGCTAAAACTGCAATGAAAGTTAAGCAGCAGAGAAAGCAGAAGTTCTCTACAAGAGAGTATTCAAGATGTAATATCTGTGGTAGACCACACGCCTACCTCCGCAAGTATGGTATTTGTCGTATTTGCTTCCGTGAGCTCGCTTACAAGGGCGAAATTCCGGGCGTAAAGAAAGCAAGCTGGTAAGCAAGGGAGGATAAAGGTAATGCAGATTACAGATACAATTGCTGATTTACTTACAAGAATTCGTAATGCAAATTCAGCAAAGCACGATTCTGTTGAAATTCCTGCTTCAAACCTCAAGAAGTCTATTTGTCAGATTCTTCTTGATGAAGGCTACATTAAGAATTTCACAGTTATAGAAGACGGCAAGCAGGGCGTAATTAAGGTTACTCTTAAGTATGTTGACGGCAAGACTCCTGTTATCACAGGGCTGCGCCGTGTATCAAAGCCCGGTTTACGTATTTACAGCAATGCAGAAGATATGCCGAAGGTAATGAAGGGACTCGGAATTGCCATTATTTCTACCTCCAAGGGTGTTATGACTGACCGTCAGGCACGTAAGGAGCACATTGGCGGCGAAGTTCTCGCTTACATTTGGTAAGAGGAGGTGCGAAAATGTCTCGAATTGGAAGAAAACCTATAAATATTCCCGCCGGTGTTACAGCGACTATCGCTGACGGCGTTATCACTGTCAAAGGTCCCAAGGGCACACTTGATTTCGCATACAATCAGGCTATGACAGTTGAAATCAAGGGCGACGTAATCGAAGTTACTCGTCCGGACGACGCAAAGGAAAACCGCTCGCTTCACGGCCTTACAAGAACACTCATCAACAATATGGTTGTAGGTGTTACAGAGGGCTACAAGAAGGTGCTCGAAGTTAACGGCGTTGGTTACCGTGTTCAGAAGCAGGGCAACAAGTGCGTTATGAACCTCGGTTATTCACACCAGGTTATTGTTGAGGATACAGAGGACATCAAGATTGAAGTTCCCGATCCTAACAAAATCATTATTGTCGGCATTGATAAGCAAAAGGTTGGTCAGTTTGCTGCCGAAGTAAGAGAAAAGCGTCCGCCGGAGCCTTATAAGGGCAAGGGTATTAAGTACGCTGATGAAGTTATCCGCCGCAAGGAAGGCAAGGCCGGTAAGGGCAAATAATTAAGGAGTGAAAAATAATGGTAAGCAGACCTGATACAAAAAAGGCACGTGCAAAACGCCATAAGAGAGTCCGCAGCAAAGTAAGCGGCACAGCATCTTGTCCCCGTTTGTGCGTATTCCGCTCCAGAAACAACATCTACGCTCAGATTATTGACGACGTAGCCGGTGTTACACTTGCTCAGGCTTCAAGCCTTGACAAGTCCATCGAGGGTAATGGCGGAAACAAAGAGGCAGCAAAGGCTGTAGGCGTTCTCGTTGCAGAGCGTGCAAAAGCTAAAAATATCGTTGACGTTGTATTTGACAGAGGCGGTAATATCTATCACGGCCGTGTTAAGGAATTGGCCGAAGGCGCCCGTGAGGGCGGCCTCAATTTCTAAGGAAGAGGAGGAATAACTTTGGCTAAAACAGTAGAAGTAACAGGCGAATTAAAAGAAAGAGTCGTTACTATTAACCGTGTATCAAAGACGGTTAAGGGCGGTCGTATATTCAAGTTTGCAGCTTTAGTAGTTGTAGGCGACGGTAACGGAACAGTTGGTTTCGGTATCGGTAAAGCAGGCGAAGTACCCGACGCTATCCGCAAGGGTATTGAGGATGCAAAGAAAAACCTTATGAAGGTTTCACTCAGAGGAACAACAATTCCTCACGAAATCATCGGCGAGTTCGGTGCAGGCAGAGTTCTTATGAAGCCCGCTGCTCCCGGTACCGGTGTTATCGCAGGCGGTCCTGTTCGTGCCGTTGTTGAAGCAGTCGGCATCAAGGACATCAGAACAAAGGCTCTTCGTTCAAACAACCCCTGCAACGTAGTAAGAGCTACACTCGCAGGTCTTGCAGCACTCAGAACTGCTGACGAAGTAGCTGCTATCCGCGGTAAATCCGTTAAGGAAATTTTATAATAGGGAGGTTGCAGATTATGACAATTAAGTTGGTTAAGAGCCTTATCGGCTCCAAGAAGGATCAGATTGCAACAGCCCACGCTTTAGGTCTGAAGAAAATCGGCGACGTTACAACACAGCCCGATAACGCTTCGACAAAAGGCAAGGTAGCAAAAATCATTCACCTCGTAGAGGTTATTGAAGCGTAAGCAAGGAGGTGCACTTATGAAGTTACATGAACTTTCTCCGGTTGAAGGCTCCAAGAAGGACGCAAAGAGAATCGGCAGAGGTCACGGCTCAGGCTGGGGTAAAACAGCCGGCAAAGGTCACAAAGGTCAGAAGGCTCGTTCAGGCGGCGGCGTTCGTCCGGGCTTTGAAGGCGGTCAGATGCCCTTGCAGCGCCGTTTACCGAAAAGAGGTTTTAACAACATCTTTGCTAAAAACGTAGTTGCAATTAACCTCAGCACTTTAAACAGAAAGTTTGATGACGGCGCAACAGTTGATATTGAGGCTCTTGTTAATGCAGGAGTAGTAAAGAACGGTTTTGACGCTGTTAAGGTTCTCGGCAACGGTAAGCTTGAGAAAAAACTCACTGTTAAGGTTTCTGCTTTTTCCGAATCAGCTAAAGCTGCTATTGAGGCTGCAGGCGGAAAGGCAGAGGTGATTTAAGTGTTTAAAACAATAAGAAACGCTTGGTCAATTCCTGACTTAAGAAGAAAAATCTTATTTACACTTTTAATTATCGTAGTATTCAGAATCGGTTCGGTTATCCCCGTTCCGTTTCTGGACACAACAGCTCTTGCAGAAGCAATGAAGCTGATTACAGAAAATCCCGATTCCAGCACAAATATGCTGGCTTATCTCAACACACTTTCGGGTGGTGCTTTTGCAAATGCAACATTATTTGCAATGGGTATCACTCCTTACATCAACAGCTCGATTATTATGCAGCTCCTCTGCGTTGCTATTCCTCCTCTTGAGAGAATGGCTAAAGAGGGCGAGGCAGGCAGACGTAAAATCGGTACTATCACCCGTTACGTAACAGTCGGTCTTGGTCTTATTCAGGGTACTGCATACTACTTCTACCTCAAGAACACTGTTACCGAAAGCGGTAAGCACATCACAATCTATAACGAGGGCTTCGATATGTGGTTCTCTGCAATTGTAATCGTGCTCGTGTTCACAGCAGGTACGGCTCTTATGATGTGGCTGGGCGAGCAGATTAACAAGAACGGTATCGGAAACGGTATTTCTATCCTCCTTTTCGCAGGTATCGTTGCACAGCTCCCTGCAACAATCAGCACACTCGGTCAGTACTGGGGTCTCGGTTCAGAGGGTTATACACAGTATTACTTCCTCGTTCCGCTCTGGGTTCTCATTTTTGTTGCTGTTATCTGGGTTATCACCTTTATGCAGGACAGCGAAAGAAGAATTCCAATTCAGTACGCAAAGCGTGTTGTAGGCAGAAAGATGTACGGCGGACAGTCAAGCCACCTTCCTATCAAGGTTGCTCTCGGCGGCGTTCTCCCCATCATTTTTGCAAGCTCAATTCTTTCAATTCCCGGTACAATCAACCTCTTTGTTAAGGCTCAGGATCCGTTCTGGAAGGCATTCTTTGAAGCCTTCAGCACAAACGGCTGGTTGTATATGGTATTGTATTTTATTCTTATCATTATGTTCGCTTATTTCTATACGACTATTCAGTACAATCCTGTTGAAATGGCAAACAACCTCAAAGCAAACAACGGTACCGTTCCCGGTATCCGTCCCGGTGCTCCGACAGCTGATTATATCAGAAACATTCTGTCAAGAATTACACTTATCGGCGCACTCTTCCTTGCTTTCATCGCTTTGCTCCCACACATCTACGGTGCTGCAACAGGTATGGGCAATATGGCTATCGGCGGTACATCAATCATCATTATCGTTGGCGTTGCACTTGAAACAGTAAAACAGCTCGAATCACAGATGATGATGCGTCACTACAAAGGTTTTCTTGACTAATTACTGAAAAAGGAGTATAATTAAATGAACATTATCATGTTAGGCGCTCCGGGTGCAGGTAAAGGCACACAGGCTGCTGTACTTTGCGAGCACTTTGGTATTCCCACAATTTCAACCGGAAACATGATTCGTGAGGCGCTGAAAAACGGCACTGAGATGGGTCTTAAGGCAAAGTCCTTTATGGACGAAGGCAAGCTTGTTCCCGACGAGGTAGTTATCGGAATCGTTAAAGAAAGACTTTCCGAGGACGACTGCAAAAAGGGTTTCATTCTTGACGGCTTTCCAAGAACTATTCCTCAGGCTGAGGCTCTTGACAATATGGGTGTTGATATTCAGTACGTTATCAATATTGACGTTGCTGATGAAAGAATCATCAACCGTATGTCCGGACGCCGTGTCTGCGAAAATTGCGGCAGACCTTATCATCTTGTGAACTTAAAGCCCAAGAAGGATGGGGTATGCGACGATTGCGGCGGCACCCTTGTTCAGCGCAAGGACGACCACCCCGACACCGTACTTGCTCGTCTTGATGTTTACCACAAGGAAACAGAGCCCCTTGTTGATTATTACAAGAAGCAGGGTAAGCTCGTTAATGTTGAAGGACAGGACAACGTAGAAGATACTACTGCTCTTATCCTCAAGGCAATCGAGGCGTAAAAAGTATGGTAGTTATCAAAACAGCACGGGAACTTTCTAAAATGAAAGACGCATGCAGAATTTCTGCCGAGGCACTCCGTGTTGCGGGAGAGGCTGTAAAGCCCGGTGTAACTACTTATGAAATAGATACAATTGTCCGTAAATATATCGAGAAACAGGGAGCTACTCCCTCGTTTCTCGGTTATGGCGGATTTCCTGCGAGTGCGTGCATTTCCGTAAACAACGTGGTTATCCATGGCATACCAAGTAAGAAACAGATCCTTAAAGAGGGCGACATAGTAAGCGTCGATGTCGGCGCATATTATGAGGGATTTCACGGCGACAACGCCTATACATTTCCCTGCGGCAAAATCAGCGCAGAAGCGCAGGCTTTGCTTGATGCCACAAAGGAGAGCCTTTATGAGGGAATTAACAAGGCTCTTGCCGGTAACCGTATAGGTGACATAGGCAGTGCTGTTCAGCAGTATGTCGAAGCTCGCAGTTACTCGGTGGTACGAGATTTCGTCGGCCACGGCGTAGGTGCGAAATTACACGAGGACCCAAGCGTACCCAATTACGGTACTCCGGGACGAGGCGTTCGCCTTATTCCGGGTATGACAATTGCCATTGAACCCATGATAACCCAAGGGACTTATGAGGTTGAGGTGCTTGACGACGAGTGGACTACCGTCACAAAGGACGGCAAGCTTGCCGCTCACTTTGAGCATACAATTGCAATAACTCCCGACGGTCCGAAAATTATGACTCTGATTGATTAAGGTGACTTATGAGCATAGTCAGAGGAAGTATTGTCAGGGCAAAGGCAGGCAGAGAAAAGGATAACTTCTTTGTCGTTCTCGGCGTTGAGTCCGGCTATGCGTATATCGCTGACGGAAGGACACGAAAGCTTGAGAAGCCGAAAAAGAAAAAGCTTATCCATCTTGCTCCTGCAAACAAGGTTTATGAGGGTTCAATTGAAACCAATCCGCAGATAAAAAGAATTCTGAACGATTTTAAAAACGGAGGTTAACGGTATGTCTAAACAGGATGTAATTGAAATAGAAGGTATTGTAAGAGAGGCTCTGCCGAATGCGCAGTTCAAGGTTGAGCTTCAGAACGGTCACGTGATCTTAGCTGTTATTTCAGGCAAACTCAGAATGAACTTCATTCGCATTTTGCCGGGCGACAAGGTTACTGTGGAGATGTCTCCATACGACCTGACCAGAGGAAGAATTACCTGGCGTTCAAAATAAGTCAGGGAAAGAAGTAACACGATTTTCAGAAAGGAATGATTATAAATGAAAGTCAGACCTTCAGTAAAGAAGATGTGCGATAAGTGCAAAGTTATCAAGAGAAAAGGTAAGATTTTAGTAATCTGCGAAAACCCCAAGCACAAACAGCGTCAGGGTTAATTACCTTAAAACAACTATTATTTTTTAAATTTATATGGAGGTGCAACTGAATGGCTCGTATAGCAGGTGTTGACTTACCAAGAGATAAAAGAGTTGAAATCGGTTTAACTTATATCTACGGTATCGGCCGTAAGACTGCAGACGACATTATTGCTGCAACAGGTGTTAATCCCGACACTCGTGTCAGAGATTTAACTGAAGAGGATATTGCAAAGCTCAGAGAATATATTGAGCACAACTGCCGCGTTGAAGGTGACCTTCGCCGTGACATCGCTTATGATATTAAAAGACTTATTGATATTGGCTGTTACCGTGGCGTTCGTCACAGAAAGGGTCTCCCCGTAAGAGGTCAGCGTTCAAAGACTAACGCTCGTACTCGTAAGGGTCCCCGTAAGACAATGGCTAATAAGAAGAAGTAAGGAGGGCAAAGGACTATGGCAGCACCAAAGGGTGGTAAGAAGGTTATTCGCCGTCGCCGTGAGCGCAAGAACATTGAAAAAGGCGCAGCGCATATCCAGTCAACATTTAACAATACAATTGTTACTATTTCCGATACACAGGGCAATGCTGTTTCGTGGGCAAGCGCAGGCGAGCTCGGTTTCAGAGGCTCTAAGAAGTCAACTCCGTTTGCCGCTCAGTCAGCAGCTGAAACAGCTGCAAAGGCAGCAATGGAACATGGTATGAAATACGTCGAGGTTTATGTAAAAGGACCGGGACAGGGCAGAGAAGCTGCAATCCGTGCATTGCAGACAGCAGGTCTTGAAGTAACTATGATTAAAGACGTTACTCCGATTCCTCACAACGGATGCCGTCCTCCAAAGAGAAGACGTGTATAGTATTATAAAAGGAGGATATTTCAATGGCTAAAAATATGCAGCCTATCGCTAAGCGTTGCAGAGCTCTCGGCATTTCTCCCGCAGTTATGGGTTACTCAAAGAAAACTTCCAACAGAAACCCCGGCGGTAAGATGAGAAGAAAAAAGAGCGAATACAGCATGCAGCTTACCGAAAAGCAGAAGGTTAAATTTATTTACGGCATTATGGAAAAGCAGTTCAGAGCTTACTATGAAAAGGCTGAAAAGGCTGAAGGCAAAACAGGTGCCGTATTGCTCACATTAATTGAACGCAGACTTGACAACGTTGTTTTCAGACTCGGTCTTGCAGCTACAAGAAGAGAAGCAAGACAGCTTGTTAGTCATGCTCACTTTACTGTTAACGGCAAAAAGGTAAACATTCCCTCATACCTTGTTAAGGTTGGTGATGTTATCCAGGTTAGTGAAAAGAGCCGCTCAACAACAAGATTCAAAGCAATTGCAGAGGGCGAAACAGCTTCAACTGTTACTCCCAAGTGGCTTGAGAAGGACGAAAATCTTCTCGGCGGCAAGGTAGTTGCTGCTCCCCAGAGAGAGGATATTGATTATCCTGTTGAAGAACACCTCATCGTTGAGTTGTACTCCAAGTAATCCCGAATTTCACAGGCAGATTACACATACATTGGCTGTTTTTTCAGCCGCATAATGTCAGGAGGATTCGCGAATGATTGAAATTGAAAAGCCAAGAATTGAAACTGCAGAATTAACCGAGGACGGAAAATACGGCAGATTTGTTGTTGAACCGCTTGAGCGTGGCTTTGGCAACACTCTCGGCAACAGCCTGCGCAGAGTATTGCTTTCCTCTCTTGAAGGCTGTGCTGTTACATCTGTTAAGATTGACGGCGTTCTTCACGAATTTTCGACTATTCCCGGCGTAAAGGAAGACGTTACGGAAATTGTTCTCAATTTGAAAAGTCTTGTTCCCAAGCTTCACGAAACCTGCCCCAAGGTTGTTGAAATTGCAGCCGAGGGTCCTTGTGAAGTAACTGCTGCCGACATCAAGTGCGACAACGAGGTTGAGATTTTAAATCCCGAGCTTCACATCGCTACTCTTGGTGAAGGCGCAAAGCTCAATATGGAAATAACCGTTGACAAGGGCAGAGGTTATGTTTCCGGCGAGCGCAACAAGCAGTTAAGCGGTAACAATGTAATCGGTGTACTTCCGATTGACTCAATCTATACTCCCGTGTTAAAGGTTAACTATACGGTTGACAACACCCGTGTAGGTCAGATTACTGACTTTGACAAGCTCACACTTGACGTATGGACAAACGGCGTTATCAACGCTGAAGAGGCTGTTTCTCTTGCGGCAAAGGTTCTTACAGAGCACTTAAACCTCTTTGTAAACCTCTCCGACAAGGCTTCAAGCGCAGAGCTTATGGTTGAAAAGGACGACAAGGGCAAGGAGAAAATCCTTGAAATGACAATCGAAGACCTCGATTTGTCGGTTCGTTCGTTCAACTGCTTAAAGCGTGCAGGAATCAACACGGTTGAAGATTTAATTAACAAGTCCGAAGAGGATATGATGAAGGTTAGAAACCTCGGCAGAAAATCTCTTGAAGAGGTTATTCAGAAGCTTAATTCTCTCGGTTTCAGTCTTCAGAAGGAAGACGAATAAAATACTAAAAACTAATTAAAATCGGTCAATCTTTTCGGCGTATTTTGCACTGTACTTCCTAATTTCTCCTCGGAAGGCGTCAGCCTTCCTGCGGTAAATTACTCGTACAGCACAAAATCCACGCGAAAATCTAAGCCCTCATTCAATTAGTGTTTAGTATCTTACCCTTTTAAACCAACGGTAAAGGAGTGAAAACAATGCCCGGTACAAGAAAATTAGGAAGAACTACAGCTCAGAGAACTGCAATGCTCCGTGCTATGGTTACATTCCTTCTCGAAAACGGCAAAATCGAAACAACTCTTACTCGTGCCAAGGAAGTTCAGGCTATGGCAGAGAAGATGATTACTACAGCAAAGAACGACACACTTCACAACAGACGCCTTGTTTTGGCTTTTGTTACAAAGGAAGATGTTACAAGCAAGCTCTTTACTGAAATTGCTCCCAAGTATAAGGAGAGAAGCGGCGGTTACACAAGAGTGACAAAAATCGGTCCTCGTCGTGGTGACGGCGCAGAAATGGCAATCATCGAGCTTATCTGATTTTCGGATACAAATTTTGCTGAATAAATTAAGGCTGTTCCATTTGGAGCAGCCTTTAGTTTTAATTGTTTGATAGAATAAAAAATAAGGTTATCTCTTTGAAAGTTGAAATTTTCAATTTTGTTTGTAAGCTAAACTATAATTTAGTGTGGA
>DKWR01000070.1:35422-35566 GCA_002491825.1 Ruminococcaceae bacterium UBA7147 | reverse complement strand
TTTTAAGTATATTCTTTTTCGACAGTCTGATGTAAACATTTACATATATTTTTAAAATAACGTGATAAAATTGTACCATTTTCTATCAAAAATGTCAATATATGCTAAAAAAATATTGAATTATTTCATAAAAATCTACATCTA
>DKWR01000070.1:8528-35184 GCA_002491825.1 Ruminococcaceae bacterium UBA7147 | reverse complement strand
CATCTATCACACAATTTTATTGTATTTCAACAATCTTTAATAATTTACTTTTTAATTCGGAATGTATATTTTTTCATAATCATATTCATTTATTTTATTATCGGCGTCTTTTTTGTCTAAAAAATTAACTGTATATTTTTTTGCCGACGCTTCTACGGAATTCCGACTGTCCAACGGGCAATTTACCACATCTATAATTTTTATTTCAGTGTCGTTTGCCGCATCAAAGTCAATTGAGCTGTCGTAATCAACTATAGTGTTAAAAATACGTAATTCAAACAGCCTTGAACAATCGGGAATATTATTACCGTACAATGCAACAAACTTATATTCATTGTTTGGAAGTGTAAGCTTGTCAATTTTATTGTTGCTTAAATCAATAACTGTTTTTTTATTGTCTATAGGAGTGATTTCAGGCAAATCACTTGTATCGGTTATCTTATTATCAGACAAATCAATATAATTTAACTTACTGCAAAAACCTAATCCCTCAACAGATTCAAGCTCGTTGTTTGATGCACAGAGCGTATTGAGCTCTGCTAAATTTTCCAACGCTTTTAAATCAGTAAGCTTATTATTGTTAATCTCCAACACCTTCAGCAAACTGCAGTTGTTTAAAACTGAAATATCTGAAATTTCATTTTTATCAAGATTAACATACTTTAAGCTTTCAGCCGACTTTGACAAAACCGAAATATCTTTTAAGCGGTTATCGGAAAGGACTGCTGTTTCGAGTATGGTGGCATTCTCTATTCCCTGCAAAGACTCAAGGCTGTTTGCACTTGCCTTTATTTTCTTTAGCTTAATGCATTTTTCCAGCCCTTTTAAGTTTTTCAGGCTGTTGTTATTTACATTAATTTTAGTAAGTCTGTCGCAGTCAGACAATCCAATCAGATTTTCTAACTTGCAGTTTTCTGCATCCAGATTATCAAGCAAAGAAAATCCCTTTAGAAAATCTATATCAGAAACACCCGTATTGCTTATATTTAAACCGTAAAGCGAATTGTTAAGCACAGACAACTGTTTTAAATCGTTCAGCATCGGATTGTCATTAAGTTTAAGATAAACTATCTTCATATTCTTAAAATCAATGCTTTTTATATGCTCATTTGTCAAACCGCAATTGCTTAATTTTAAAGACGCGGCAGATGACGGTATGTATTTTCCTATGTCATAATCCGGGAATTTACAGCCTTCAAAACTAACAGAAGAAAGCTTTTTCATTTTATTCAGGCTGTCCAAATCATCATAACTTAATTCAGCGTCTTTTATTGTAACTGAAATTGAATTTCCGTCATACTTCTCTCCGGCAATGGTAACATCATCCAACGTATTAACGATTACGATTACTGCAATCAGCGCAACGATAGATAAAAAAGTCGCCGAAAGAATAAAAATCCATTTTCTTGGTTTTTTACTTTTTAAATTGTCTTTTTTGATTACTGTTTTCTTTGACTTCTTTTTATCCGAATGATTTATTTTATCTGACGATAAATTCTGATTTATATTTTTTTCGGTATTTTCAGAAATATTATCAGAGGTAATTTTGTTTTCTTCTTCACCGTTTACCAAGTTGAGAATACTTTTTATCTCTGCAATCATTTTTTTCATTGCAGAGGCTTTGTTTTCATATGCTGCATAACGCTGAACATTTGTGAGATAAAAATTAAAGTCATCTTTCAGTTCACAGTTTTCGAGCATAAAAGGCAAAACAGTTTTGCCTGCGTTTATAGCCTGGTCAAGCTCTCTGGGAACCCATTTTGAGTTTTGCGATTTTTCGGACAGCATAAGCAAAAAAACTTTGCATGCACGAATAGCTTTTGGAATCTCTGTAGCATAGCTTGCACCTCCGCTAATGCTCATCGGAGCCATCCAACAGGAAATTCCGTTATTTTCCAATACAGACTTAACCCATATGGCGTCTTCAAATTCTTCAGCCTTATAGCTGATAAAAACATCTTTATCGTTCATACACTCAACTCACCGTAAATCTTCTCTTAATGATTACTGAATACAATAAGCTTATCTCTCTTATCGAGTTCAACTCTTATTGCACGCTGATCACCGCTGAAAAGAACCATTTTTCCGCCGGGCTTAACATATCCCAATGCAATTGCAGGATTTCTCTTTTCAGGCGGCAAAGATGTATCTGTAGATGCCTTATAAAGCGCTCGTATAAATTCAGCGGCATTACAGGGCTTGGGTATTTCATCAAAGAAACTGCTGACCTTTTTTATATAAACCTCTTTGCTCTTATATTCTTCGGCACCCTCTTCGTCATATGTCAGAATATCGCAATAGAAATCAAACAATGCCTCTTTCTTGCCGATTTGCGTAATCATCTTACTTATGTATCTGTTGCTGATTACAACATTATTGACGCTGTAGCTGTTGACAACGTCGTGGTGTTTCGGATTTACTATCTCAACAATAACGTCTATACTCTCTACATCAAAGTTATCATCATTCTTTTTCTTGTTATTGATAATATCCTGAACATACACAAGATTTGCAAGAGCGTTAGCGTCTATGTCTTCATTCAGCGCAGAATCATCGGAGAGAATAAGGATACTGGTATCATCTTTATTTGCCGAAACAACCCTGTCAATAGTACTGCATATTAAATCTTTATTGTAAATTTCAGCAGCCACGGTTTCTGTTACAAACGGGTATTCCTTGTAATTATTCATTTTGTCAAGATTTTTCTGTGAATCAATCACGGCAATCTGAACAATACTTTCGTCACTGTCTTTGTATCCCCACTCACCGCAGAAGGACTGGAAGCCTCTCATTATATCCTCGCACCTGCTGTTGTGACCGAGGATAATAATATTCTTTTTCTCTATCCAGTAATTATGATTAAGCTTAACAGAATAATCCGAATTTTCAACATCGGTAATCCTATCAACATCTTCCTGCTTGTCAGAAGCATAGTAAAAATACTGTTTCTTTTTGCTGCCCATAAAGGTGAGCGGTATTGCATTTGCATGATTGCTCATATAGTCGCCTATATACTGAATTTCATCATTCACATTCTCGCAGTATTCTTTTGTATAAAAAGCCGCTCCCTTATTTGAAAACAGCTCTTTATAAACAAGGTTAAGCTCCGGCATTAACGAAAACTGTGAAAGAATAGGTCCGAGAATCTGATTTACTCTCATCGGAACGATATTGCACTTTGTTGCGACCTGCTTACATTGAATGATTTTATCAACAACTTCTGCTGTCCATTCGTCAGTAATCTCAACTATAATTTTCTGATTATCGTCAGAGGTTTCGGCAGAAGTAATATCGGCTACCTGCATAAGGGTTTTAATTGTCTGTGAATTTCCCTTGCCGTTTTCTTCGATCTTGTCCTTGTGCTCAAATTTGCATATTGTATTATTAATATCGTTTCCTAAAATTACTACCGTTTTTGCTCTTTCAAGAGAAATATCTCTGAGCTGTTTTGAAGAAAAAACATCGCCCTCACGAACAATAACAGTAATACTCTTGTTAAACAAATTTTTACGCAAATATACAATCTTCTTAAAAAACGGCATATTTTTGGCATGCTCATATATTTCGGCATTTTCACGTGATATTGTATCAGACAGTCGTTCGTCAATTTCCTTTTCAATTTCTGTCTTTCTTGCACCAACAAGCACCACAACTTTTTGCTTGGTATTGCAGTAGAGCAAGTCGTTTACAATTTCCGACGCCCTTGTGTTCCAGTTAAGAATAACAGTATGATCCGATAACACCAGTTTTCTTGAACCTGCATTTGCGTTACCTATAAAATCGGAAATATAGTTTGTAATATAACCGATTACTGCACCGGTAAACGAAATCATACCTACGAGAATTATGCATAAGCAAATAATTACAATAATAACTCCCGCACTTCCGACATCCGCAACAACATACTGAATGCAACCGGCGTCAAGGATCATAGTAATCGTACAAAAAGCTGCTTCGAAAAAGCCCATTTTTTCCGTACCCGTAACCGGCATATTGCCGATTATTACCGCAGACAAACAAAGAAAAACAATGTTAAACAACAGAATTGCGCAAAGCACCATTCTGCCCGGATTTTTGGCAAGCTGAACACTAAGCCACTCCTTGATTTTCCTCATACCGTCACCTCATTAATACATCAACTATAATTTTGTAAATTTAAAGCACAAGCAATTGCATCAGCAACATAAATCCTGTTAATACAATCAAGAAACCAAAATTAAACGCAGAAAAAACGCCTAAATAGTAGCCGGTTAATCAATCATCATCAATTTTTTGCTTTTCCAACGATAAACTACCGAAAGGCACCAAATCAGTGTGCGTCTTTGCCAGGTCGTTTCTGACGGGAGAATAGCAATATCCCTCCGAACGCATATAAGCATTCCATCTGCAATGCTCCAACATTCTTATGCTATGCTTTTCTTCTTCAGTCCTGTCTGAAACGTCCTTGTCTGCACCGGGAATACCGCATTCAATTTTCATTTTCTTATGTATAGCCGAAGCAACGGAAGATCTGTAATTGTACTCATAAAGCCAGAAATCTTCTTCTGCGCCCCATTTTTTATGGCGTTCAAGTGCCGCTTCCTCTACATCGGACCCCAGAATAACATCTTCTGAATATGATGTTTCTAAATCTCCGATAAACTCAATATCATATTTCTGATTCTTAAAATTACTTATACCGTCAAGTGTTTTCTTCTTTTTGCTGCTGTAAACCACTGCTTGTATCCGGGGATGGACACCTATGCGCTCAAATATTGAACGAAGCTTAATTGACGCAGAAATATTAAGCTCATCATCTCCCAACGACACAAAAACATACGTCACATTACGCAACGAAAAAATGCAGTTATCGAAATCAGAAGATTTTATATCCATACCGGGATAGAATTGTATTTTATACTTCGCCTCGCCTTCAACACCAAAGTTTCCGTTATGTTTTTCATCCATAAGTTCAGGACAAAGAGATTCAAAAACAGATTCGGCGTTTTCTGCTTTATCAAATACATTAATCTCTGCTATAAACCCATCCATCTGACAAAACCACGAAAGAGCCTTGAGCATTTCTGTTCCGTATCGGCCCATTCCGATAATAACAGCGGTAATTTTTTTAGAATTATCTTCCGTTTTATATGCATTATTAAAAATCTCAAATCCTCTGTCATAAAGAGTTCTGTAAATCAAAGACCTTATTTCATCTATTCGCCTAACTTTAAGACGACCAACGTCGGTATTGTTAATAATCAATTCACATTCTATGGAATTTGAGAACACGTAAAGAGATGTGTTATTTCTGTCCCTATAATTTGATATAAGCGTTAGCGATTCTTCAATATTTTCCGAATCATTATCTCCGCAGATAAAAAAGATCATTTCCTTATGCTTACTGTGAAATCTATTAAAATTGATTGAATTTAATTCCTTTTTAAAACAAATTGCACCTATCACATATGCATTGTCAATTAATTCATCAATATTTACATTATTATCTCTATTAACACCGGTAAAGACTATTGCCCTTTTTTTATTGTTCGAAACCAGACTTTGCGCAAGTGCAAGCGAACGCTCATTAAGTTTTGAAAAGATATAGACGTCACAATTATATTTATAAAAATATTTTTTATATGACGAAAGATTTTTGAAAAAAGAAAGTACAAATCCAAATGTAAATAACGGCGCAGCTATAAACAGTATAAGTGATAAAATCGTGTAACTTGTTTTAAACCATTGGTCAAGAAATCCTATGTTATCTCCGATAATACTAAAATCACTGTCAATTGCAAAAAGACGTATAGTATTGTGCAAGGAAAGCATTAATGTTTCAATAAATGAGCCAATGTTTCCTCTGAATTCATTGTAATATATCGGAAAGAACACAAGTACAGAAGATAATAAAATTCCTACAAACAATACTTTTGGTGCATCTATTATTCGACCTCTTTTGTGCTTGAATCTGTTTAACGACACTGACAATATAATTGCACTTATGAAAACAGCCAGCGAAAGACAAAAGCAAATGTACCACTCCATTTTATCCTCCAAAGAAACGTGAAAAACAAGCCTGTATCACAACAAGCTTGTTCTTTTAATTCATTCTCCTTACTTTAAACAAAATATTATATTAATTAAGTGTATTTTTTTGACATTATACCACATTTATTTACATTTGTCAACAAAACGTGCATAACAGTTTGGCTTTATGGTCACTTTTTATGATAATTTTATACAAAACTCATATTACCGATAAGCCACTGCGGACACGGAGTGAGTGTCCCTACGACTAAAACCTAAACGTCAATGTAATATTGTAGCGAGCGACGCCCTCGTCGCTCACGAATAACACTCAAACGTTGTTGTAAGGAATTTGAGCGACGGGAGTGTTGCTCGCTACAGTTTAAAACAAACATTTCCTCTATATCCGTAGGGGGGCGGCTTTTCTGCGAAAACGGCAGCCCTTTTGTCGCTTTGCGACATTTCCCTGACGTTCCGAAATGTAACCTATATATCAATTTAAAATTCGGGCTGCTATTTTCTCCAAAATAAAAACTGACACCGCAACAAATGCGATGTCAGCTGAAATTTAAAATATATTAATCGAAAACCGGTTTTTGTCGGGGTTATTTTGCGTAATCGGTCGCCCTGTTCTCTCGGATAATATTAACCTTAATCTGTCCGGGATATTCAAGCTCTTCCTCAATCTTCTTGCAGATTTCTCTTGCAAGCGGAATCATACGCTCGTCGTTTACTATCTCGGGCTTAACCATTACACGAACCTCTCTGCCCGCCTGAATAGCAAAGGTGCGCTCAACTCCGTCAAACGAAGAAGCAACCTCTTCAAGCATCTGCAGACGTTTAATGTAGTTTTCAACATTTTCACGTCTTGCGCCGGGACGTGCAGCCGAAAGTGCGTCGGCAGCCTGAACAATACAGGCTACTATTGTCTTTGCCTCAACGTCGCCGTGGTGGGCGTGGATAGCGTGGATAACGGCGTCGCTTTCCTTGTACTTTCTCGCAAGGTCAACGCCTATCTGAATGTGTGTGCCCTCAACCTCGTGGTCGATTGACTTGCCTATATCGTGGAGCAAGCCGGCACGTCTTGCAATTGTCGGGTCAAGACCAAGCTCGCTTGCCATCATTCCTGCAAGGTAGGAAACCTCGAGAGAATGATTGAGCACATTCTGGCCGTAGCTTGTACGGTAACGAAGTCTGCCGAGCAACTTGACAAGCTCGGGATGAACATTGTGAACGCCTGCTTCAAGAACGGCTCTTTCGCCCTCGTGCTTGATTGTAGCGTCAACCTCACGTCTTGCCTTTTCAACTGTTTCTTCAATTCTCGCCGGATGAATACGTCCGTCGGAAATAAGTCTTTCAAGTGCGATTCTGGCAACCTCACGTCTTACCGGCTCAAAGCACGAAAGCGTGATTGCCTCGGGAGTATCGTCGATAATCAAATCAACGCCCGTAAGTGTTTCAATAGCTCTGATGTTTCTGCCCTCACGTCCAATGATACGTCCTTTCATCTCGTCATTGGGGAGCGGAACAACAGAAATTGTAGCCTCGGCAACCTGCTCTGCGGCAAGTCGCTGAATAGCAAGCGAGATAATATTTCTCGCCTTGTCGTCGGCTTCATCCTTGAGCTGCTCGGTGTACTCCATAATCTTAACCGATTTTTCGTGAGCAAGCTCATTTTCAAGCTGTGAAAGCAAATAGCTCTTTGCCTGTTCAGCCGTGTAACCCGAAATTTTTTCAAGCATTTCAAACTGGCTTTTCTTGAGGGTTTCAACCTCCTCAAGCTTTGCCTCTGCTTCTTTGAGTTTTTTGCTTACCTTCTCTTCCTTCTGCTCCATATGGTCGAGCTTTCGGTCGAGCGTTTCTTCCTTCTGCTGAATGCGGCGTTCCTGACGCTGAACTTCCTTGCGCCTGTCGGCAAGCTCTTTTTCGCTTTCGGTTCTGAAGCGATGAACCTCGTCCTTACCCTCAAGGACTACTTCCTTTTTCTTGGCTTCGGCAGTTTTTATAGCGTCGGCAACGATTTTTCTTGCTTCTTCTTCAGCACTGCCGATTTCCTTTTCAGCAGTGTTTTTTCTGATAGTAATGCCGAGAAAAACACCGACTGCTCCGCCGATTAACACCGCAACAACTATGCAGATAATGGCAATCCATAACTGCATTTCGGACACCTCCTTAGTCTGATTTTTCGTTTCATAAATTTAATTCCCAATCACAAAACCTTTAAGGTGCCGTTTTAGGGAAACACTGATTAAATCGTTTGTGCATATTGCGCTGTCAGATTTTTCGTTAGGTTGCACAAATAAACCGCAGTAATGCTGACGCATTACGAGGATTTTTTGAGCAAGCTGGCGGAAAATATGCAAGTAAGATGTGCAAACAGCTTTTAGCGCGATTTATTCAGTGTTTCCCTTAGATATTCAATTTTAAATTTTACATCATTTTTTTAATTCAGGGCGTATTGAAGGTGTAATCAAAACAAAACGAAATATTACCTTAATACGGAATAACAGTCAATATTTTCCTCTTCAAATTAATTACAAGTTTTCCGAAAAGCAAAATTGCGTTTCAGATTCGTCCTACTATCGCCTAAAGCGTAAAAAACAAAAATGTTGATATAATTAGTTGATATAATTAATAAAAAATATCTATAAAAACGGCCCTGTAAAGAGTCTGATTAAAAAAGTGCAAAAAACATAACAATTGTTGTTTCTTGCAGAAATCCGCAATTACGGAATTCTATACTAATTCTATAATAATTATTTTCAATTGTCAAGAATAAGTGTGGTGTTTTTGCAGATAAATAATTGAGTAAGCGTAAAAAATCTTGTCATTTTGTCAAGGAATTAAAAATAATTAACCAAAAACAGCTTATAAAATCGTGATTTTTACATATTTTGTAAAAATCAAAAAATTTTTTCGTTAATTCTTTATCAAACCTATTGAAGAAATGAAAAAAATGTAATATAATAAAATTACCTTAAATATTTAGGAGGAATTTTTTATGTCAGTTAAAGTTGCAATTAACGGCTTCGGCCGTATCGGACGTCTTGCTTTCAGACAGATGTTCGGCGCTGAGGGCTACGAAGTAGTAGCTATCAACGATCTTACAGATCCCAAAATGCTCGCTAACCTTCTTAAGTATGACACAGCACAGGGCGGTTACTGCGGCAGAATCGGTGAAGGTCTTCACACTGTAGAAGCAGGCGAAGGTTCAATCATCGTTGACGGTAAGGAAATCACAATTTACGCAAAGCCCAACGCTGCTGAGCTTCCCTGGGGCGAACTCGGCGTAGACGTTGTTTTAGAGTGCACAGGCTTCTACTGCTCAAAGGCAAAGAGCCAGGCTCACATCGACGCAGGCGCAAAGAAGGTTGTTATTTCTGCTCCCGCAGGCAACGACCTTAAGACAATCGTTTACAGCGTAAACGAAAAGACTCTTACAGCAGACGACACAATCATTTCTGCTGCTTCCTGCACAACAAACTGCCTCGCTCCCATGGCTGATACTCTTAACAAGTACGCTGAAATCCAGAGCGGTATTATGTCAACAATCCACGCTTACACAGGCGACCAGATGATTCTTGACGGTCCTCACAGAAAGGGCGACCTCAGAAGAGCAAGAGCAGGCGCTGCTAACATCGTTCCTAACTCAACAGGTGCTGCAAAGGCTATCGGTCTTGTAATTCCCGAGCTCAACGGCAAGCTCATCGGTTCAGCTCAGCGTGTACCCGTTCCCACAGGTTCAACAACAATCCTCACAGCTGTTGTTAAGGGCACAGACGTTACAGTTGAAGGCATCAACGCTGCTATGAAGGCTGCTGCTTCAGAGTCATTTGGCTACAACGAGGATCAGATCGTTTCTTCAGACGTTATCGGTATGAAGTACGGCTCACTCTTTGACGCTACACAGACAATGGTTTCAAAGATTGCTGACGACCTCTTTGAAGTACAGGTTGTTTCGTGGTATGACAACGAGAACTCATACACAAGCCAGATGGTTAGAACAATCAAATATTTTGCTGAATTAGGTTAATCGTAACTTTTAATTTAGATTAAACATTAAAGGACATTGCAGAAATGCAGTGTCCTTTTTTGCATTTATTGTGTTGTTTCAATCCCTGAACATCAACAACTTATACGGTTCAATTTCAAGTGCGTTTGCTATGTCAAAAAGCAGTTCAATTGAAAACGCTTTAATTATGTTCGGTGCTTCAATTGCGCTTAAATGCGAACGGCTTATGCCAATCATCTCGGCAAGCTTTTCCTGCGTGATTCCCTTTCTCTTTCTGTAATAAGATATATTCAGACCAAGCTCAACAAATTTGTCCACATTGTCAAAGGATATGGGTTTTGATTTAGACATACCGCTCACCTCAAAATAAGGTTACCCTATATGACGAAAAATATAAACTTTTTATGTAAAAGCTATTGCTTTTTAATAGAAAGCATTATATAATTATTACACAACATTTGCATTTTATTTTATGTCAAAATAGGAAAATTTTAATATTCTATTGTAAATTTATGTAAAATGCAATATAATTATTACATGGCATTTGCATTTTATTTGCAAATTCCGTTAAAATAACAAAAAAGGAGAAAAAAGTATGAAAAATTTTAAAAAGACAATGTCCGTATTGCTTGCCGCAATTATGACATTCAGTGCATTTTCAGCTTTGCCGTTTACGGCAAGCGCCGCAGAAGTTGACAGCAGTAATTCAGTAAGTGCTGAATTTGGTGACTATGAGTATCAGGTTCTTGATGACGGAACAGCTGAAATCATTACATATAACGGCAGTGCCGAAACACTCACGATTCCGTCAAAGTTGGACGGATATACGGTAACAAGCATTGGCAATTCTGCTTTTAAAGAATGTACTAGTCTTACAAGCGTTAGTATTCCAAGCGGCGTAACAAGCATTAAATCATGGGCATTCGGGTGTTGCAGGAATCTTACAAACGTAAATATTCCCGATAGTGTAACAAGCATTGGAGATTGGGCATTTGGATCATGTAATCTTTCAAGTCTTACATTCGGTAAAGAATTGAAGGTCATAGGTCAATACGCATTTCCCTTCAATAAAAATCTGAAAAGCGTTACGTTCAACAACAATCTTGAAATCATTGACAGATACGCATTTGATACATGCATTAGCCTTAAAGAGATAATAATTCCCAACAACGTAAGAGAAATCGGTCTTTGTGCTTTCAACGGATGTACCGAGCTTGAAAAAGTAACCATTCCGGACAGTGTAACAAGTATTGGCGGCTCTGCATTTTATAAAACTGCAATATACAATAGCCAGCCTGACAGTGTTGCAAACATTGGCAATAGTTCTTTCAGAGCTTGTTCAAGTCTTACAAGCGTTACAATCGGCAACGGCGTAACAAGTATTAGCAAGGAATCATTCAGCGGCTGTTCGAGTATTACTGATATAAAATTCGGCAACAGTGTAACGACTATCGGCGCTTCTGCTTTCTACAACTGTTCAAGCCTTGAAAGTATTACATTTCCTGACGGTTTAACAAGCATAGGCGACTCCGCATTCTACCGTTGCACCGGACTTAAAAACATTGTATTCCCTGACAATCTGACAGAAATATGCGGAAACGCTTTTACGTGCTGTTCAAGCCTTGAAAGAGTAACAATTCCTGCAAACGTAACAAAAATTGCTTTCACTGCATTTAATGTTCGCTCTGATTCACTGACAATTTGCGGTTATGAAGATTCAGCCGCAGAGAATTATGCTGAAATAAAAGGTATCCCATTTATCAACCTCAGTGATGTTCCTGAACCGTTACTCGGCGATGTAAACGGTGACGGCGTATTAAGCGTTTCAGATGCGACATTAATTCAAAAACACAGTGCAAGTATCATAAACTTTACTGATGAACAGATGGCTGTTGCTGATATGAACAGTGACGGTGCAGTAAATGTCAATGACGCAACAGCAATTCAGCGTGCATTGGTAAACAGCTAATCTTACTTTTCTTTAGTTGGCTATATCAAAAATATAGTAGGGAACGATCCTTGTGTCGTTCCTAACTGACATTCAGCTAACCTCATAGGAACAACACAGGGGTTGTTCCCTACAATTGTTCATAGCTGCAATAGTACATAAACTGAGAAAAATTAAAACCCCCGAGCCTGACCGATATGGACAAGGTTCGGGGTGTTTTCTGTTTTACGTCATTTCTTAATCACAGCTCACATTTGCCTTTTTCTCTTTTGAATAAAGGACTGATGCGTATACGCACGGAATTATGCAGGCGACAACGAGGAACAAGCCGAGTCCGCCGAAAAGTACAGCCATACCGTTGAGCTTGAAAATCATTCCTACGATTGCGAGAATAACCATAACTGCGCCCGAAATTACACCGAGGTAACCGCCGAGCTTGTGGGTTTTCTTCCACACGGTTTCGCTTGACAGCGTTGCGTGCGTTTTTATGCCGAGCGAGCTGTTCTGCTTGATTTTCGGGAGTATATTACTGATAAACAGCATAAGTGCGCCTGATACCGCCGCTAAAATGTATAAAAAAGAGTTTCCCATTTTTGTTGCTCCGCTTATGCAGATTACTGTCAGATACCAAAAAAGAATAATAAAAAACAGGAATAAACCAAGCACTATTCTGCCGACATACTTCTGATTTTTCAACAGTTTTTCGTGACGTTCGGCTACAAAGCCGTAAATAAGATAGATTATTCCGAGCACAATTAAAATGCAGGGCATAAACATTACAAACCACTTTGATGAATAGCTGTCTGCCACGCCGTCGATATTATAGTGCATAGGCACAATATCAAGCGGTGAAAGTGCAACATAGACTGCCGTTAATGCGGCGTTGACTAATGATAAAATCAAAAATGCAAATTTTTTCATACTAATCCTCTCCTCTTTTAGTAAGGTCCGAAAGCATACCGAGAATGTCCTCAAGAACGCTTGTTTTAAGTGAATATACTACGTTCTGCCCCTGCTTTTCCGCATCAACAAGGTCAGCCTGTTTCAGAATGTTCAGGTGATTGCTGATTGACGGCTTTGTCATATTGAACTCTGCGGCAATTTCGCCTGCGTTCATATCCTGCTTTTTGAGCAGAGAAAGAATCTTACGTCTGGTCGGGTCAGCCAGAGCTTTCCATACGTCACCCATTGCAATTCCTCCTTTTGATTGTTAGTTATTTAGATAATTGTCTAATTAATCAATTGCATTATAGCACCGTAAATTATAAATGTCAAGCATTTTTGATTAACAATTTACAATTAAAAATTGAGGGGCGCTCCTTATTTATAATAATGTTGCAATTTTTAATAATATAATGTATAATACTGTTTGTGATAAAATGTTTTTTCGGAGGAAAATTATGAACGGTATGATTAAAAAATACTTGCCTTATGCGGTCACTATTTTTGCTATTTACCTTATTACACCGCTTTTATTCAGAAATTCTGCAATGTCTAACTTTGTTTCCATTGCATTTTACTTTATATTCCCCGGAACGGCTATTGCAAGCTCTGCAATTTACTGTTCAAAATACGGTCTTGACTTTCTGTTCGCTCTGATTGCACCGATTGCGTACATTCCGAGTATGCTCATCTATTACGGCGGTTTCAATCTTCCCAACATCATTCTTCTTGCCGTTTACCTTGTTTCAGGAATTTTCGGTCTTTTCGTAGGCGATATTGCTCTGGGCGACAAGCGCCGCCAAAAAGAGGCTGAAGAAAAGGCTGAAGCAGAGGCACTTATGCTTGAGGCAAAAAGACGTGACGAAATTGAGCGTGAAAAAAGAGAAAAAAATGAATCATCGCAGTCATATGATGACAACGATGATTTTGATTACGATAAGTATTTGTCGGACATCGACAAGCCTGTCAGCGCTACCGACGATGAAATCGACGATATTTTGAGCGAATACGGCTCCGGCAAGCACTAAACGCAATAAAGGTTTGTGTCCCACGCCGGAATGTACGGGTGGTGGCGCAGATAAATTTTGTACTCGGGATTGAGCCGATTTATCAGTATCGGGAGCCTGAAAATATCTTCAAATCTATGATACGCTGCGAAATTCAGCTTCGGCTTGAAATTTTGCAGCGTGTTTTTCATTCCAAGCAGAGTTTCAAAATCCGCACCCTCAACGTCTGCCTTTACATAGCTCGCCGCCATTCCGCAGAGGATTGAGTCAACGCAGGCAACCCTTGTTTGAGTTCCCGTTTCGGCAATTGCGCTGTTACGCCCAGCCTTGTTGTTAAAGGTCAGAATTGTGTTGCGGTTGTATGCGCCGAGCTGCCATAAGTCGATATTTTTCAGATTTTCACAATGCGCCTGCAATTTTGCAAAGTTCTTTGAATTCGGTTCAAAGGCTATGATTTTTCTGTAACTGCCACCGCAGTAGTGCAGAAACTCGTCAATCGTATCGCCGTTGTATGCGCCCAAATCAACGTAAACCTCGCTGTTGCCGAGGCTTAATATATTATTGAAAGCCTCGTCCTTGTCGGTTGTGATTTCATCAAGCAGAGAAAGCTCGCCCGTATAATAGAATTTCAGGACGTTTTCATACACCTTTTTTGAAAGCTCATCAGCAAGCAGGCTGTAGGCTGTTTCTATATTCCCTTTGTTTTCGGCTATGAATTTGTCGTCAAACAAATTATCGCCGAAAACAGGAACGCTCGGCACAAGCGTTGTGTGCTTTGCTGCAACAGATTTTATTTTGTTCATCACGTCTGAAAGCTGACTTGCAAAGCAGAGGGCAATGTTGAAATCGCCGTACTCCGCTTCAACCTCGGACAGCCTTTTGACCTTAAAGCCGTGAAAGCTCTGACCACGCACAAAATCGTCGCTCGCCATAACTGCGCTTGCCTTTATGCCAAAGTTCTCAAATGCTTTCAGCACCTTGTCGGCACCATCGCCCATTCCGTAAAGGACAACAGGCTTGTTATCGGTTTTAAGCCGAGTCCATACGCTTGTAAGGTTATTGAATATATTTTCCATAGTTTTATTTACTCCGCAAATTATTCGGGCATAAAAAAACGCCCACCCTGTTGGGTGGACACTTTTATGTGTTGGCATCTCCCTATTTTCCCGGGCCGTCACCAGCCAAGTATTTTCGGCACCACTGAGCTTAACTTCTGTGTTCGGTATGGGAACAGGTGGACCCTCAGCGTCATCAACACCAACTTTTTAAGAGCTTATCTCTCAAGAACAATTGATATTATACTACATACTTTTACGTTTGTCAACACTTTTTTGAAATTTTTTTGTTTTTTCAAGGGCGACTCTGCAAAGCCGCCCTTGTATCTTTATAAAACTAAAATCAGTGTTCGGGCTTTTCATCAGCCATACATTCAACGAGAACTGCCTTCTGTGCGTGGAGTCTGTTTTCAGCCTCTTCGAAAATCTCGTTTGCGTGCTCTTCAAACACGTCTGCCGTGATTTCCTCGCCACGGTGAGCAGGCAGACAATGGAGTACCATACACTCATCGTTTGTAACAGCCATAAGCTCCTTATTGACCTGATAGCCTGCAAATGCGGCTTCACGAATTTTCTTCTCCTCTTCCTGTCCCATTGACGCCCAGACGTCTGTGTAAACAACGTCGGCGTTCTTTGCGGCTTCAAGCGGGTCGGTTACGATTTCAAACTTATCCTTGCCGTACTTTTTGCCGAACTCAATGATATGCTCGGGCGGCATATAGCCCTCGGGGCATGCGGCTGAAAAGCTCATTCCCGTGCTTAATGCGCCTACAATAAGCGAATTCATCATATTGTTGCCGTCGCCGATAAAGCACATCTTAAGTCCCTCAAGCTTGCCTTTGAACTCACGGATTGTCATAAGGTCGGCAAGCACCTGACAGGGGTGACAATAGTCGGTAAGGCCGTTGATAATCGGAATTGAGCCGTACTCTGCAAGAGCCTCAACCTCGCTCTGCTCAAAGGTACGAATCATAATTCCGTCAAGAAAACGTGAAAGCACCCTTGCAGTGTCCTCAACAGGCTCGCCTCTGCCAATCTGCAAATCGTTTGACGAGAGGAACAGCGGATAGCCTCCGAGCTGAGTCATACCTACCTCGAACGAAACACGAGTACGTGTGCTTGACTTTTCGAAAATCATACCGAGCGTTTTGCCCTTTAAGTATTTATGCTCAATGCCGTGCTTCTGCTCATATTTGAGCTGGTCGGCAAGATTCAGTGTGTTGATGATTTCTTCTGTTGACCAATCCTCAAGTTTAAGTAAATGCTTCATTTTAATTGTTCTCCTTTAATGTATTTTCCAGTATTTTCAGTGCCTCGTCGATTTCATCGTATGTAATCACAAGCGGAGGCAACATTCTTAACAAATTCTTTGCGGTGATGATAAGCAGTCCGTTTTCAACGCACTTAACGGCTATATCGTGAGCGTTGCCGCTTTCAAGCTCAATGCCTATCATAAGTCCCATTCTGCGGACGTTTTTAACGTTTTCAAGCTTCGAAACCTTTTCCTCAATATATTCGCCCTTTTTGTTTACCTCGTCAAGAAAGCCGTCAGCAGTTATCGTGTCAAGCACGTAATTTGCACCTGCACACACAACGGGATTTGCGCCGAAGGTTGTGCCGTGAGTTGAGGGAGACATAACGTCCTTGAGCTTTTCGCCGCACATACAAAGACCTATAGGAAGTCCTCCACCGAGTCCCTTTGCAACGGTCACAAGGTCGGGCAGAATTTCGTAATTTTCAAAGGCAAACAGCTTACCTGTTCTGCCTATACCTGTCTGAACCTCGTCAACGATTACGAGAATATCGTTTTCATTGCAGAATTTTACGAGCGACTGAACGTAGTCCTTATCAAGGATATTCACACCGCCCTCGCCCTGAATAAGCTCGAGCATAACTGCGCAGGTGTTCTTATTCACTGCGTTTTTAAGAGCGTTCATATTACCTGCTTCAACGTATGAAAATCCCTCGGTGAACGGAAAAAAGTAGTTGTGAAAAACGTCCTGTCCTGTTGCGGAAAGAGTTGTAACTGTTCTGCCGTGAAAGGAATTTTTCAGCGTTATAATGTCGTTTCTGCCCTCGCCGTACTTGTCAAAGCTGTATTTGCGAGCAATTTTGATTGCACACTCGTTAGCCTCTGCACCGCTGTTGCCGAAGCAAACCTTTGAAAGTCCCGCAAGGTTGCAGAGCTTTTCGGCAAGATTGCTCGCCTGTTCGCTATAAAAGTAGTTAGACATATGCTGAATTGTTCCAGCCTGCTTTGTAACAGCCTCAACCCAGCCGTCGTTGCAGTAGCCAAGGCTGTTTACGCCTATACCCGAAGAAACGTCAATATATTTTTTGCCGTTTTCGTCATAGGCTACTGCGCCCTTGCCGCTTTTGAGGGCAACGTCATACCGTCCGTAGGTATGCATTATGTATTTTAAATCTTTTTCCTTTGTATTCAAAAATATCATTCCTTTAGGTCAACTTCATAAAATCACAAAAATTTTATATTCACTGCGGACACGGCACGCCGTGTCCCTACGAGAGGGTGTAAAAAATATCATTACTTCTATATGATTTTACGTAAGGGACGAGTTCCCACACGTCCCAAACCGCTTAAATTTTATCATTGTCAAACGAGTACACAAACACGTCCTCACGCTTTTCAAAGCCGAAATCACGCCAAAAGCTCTGACCTGTTTCGTTGTTCTGATAGCAGAAAATATGCGTCTTGTCGATCCCCTCCGACCTTATCATCTCAATAGCCTTTTCGGCAAGGGAATGTCCGATTCTCTTGCGCCTGTACTCGGGAAGTACCGCCATATGGTGGATAAATCCTCGTCTGCCGTCGTGACCTGCAAGCACCGTTCCTACGATTTTTCCGTCAATTACGGCTACCTGACTCATACCCTTGTTATGCTGGAGATAACGCTCCATCTGACCTCTTTCGTCAGCCTTTGACAGCGCACGCTTTGAGGTGGTCTGCCACATTGCGTAAACCTCGTCATAATCCTCAATTGTCATTTCTCTTATAACCATTTTTACCCCATAACTTTTTATTTAGTAAATTAATAAAACATAGTGCCGATACCTTCGTCGCTGAACAGCTCGAGCAGAATTGAATGTTCAAGTCTGCCGTCAATGATGTGCGCACGGTTTACGCCGTTTCTGACAGCCTCAACACAGCAGTCGATTTTCGGAATCATTCCGCCCTTGATTATGCCGTCACGCTTGAGCATAGGAACCTCGCTGACGTTTACAACAGAAATCAGCGAGTCGTCATCGTTTACGTCACGCAGAAGTCCTCTTATATCTGTCATAAGAATAAGCTTTTTTGCGCCGAGCTTTGCGGCAATCTGTGCCGCTGCAAGGTCAGCGTTTATATTATAAACATTGCCGTCATAGCCGCCTGCAACGGTAGCGACAATCGGAATGTAGCCGTTCTGCATAGCGTTATCAAGCGGTGCAGGATTAACCTCCTTGATTTCGCCAACGTAACCGAGGTCAACGCTTGAAACCAGCTTTTCAGCCATAAGCAGTCTGCCGTCAAGTCCGCAGAAACCGAGCGCCTTGCCGCCGTGACTTTCGAGGAGCTGAACAAGGCTCTTGTTCACTTTGCCCGCAAGCACCATCTGAACAATGTCAATCGTTTCCTTGTCGGTAACACGCATACCGTTTTCAAAGCGGCTCTCCTTGCCGACTGCGTCGAGCATTGCGTTGATTTCGGGACCGCCGCCGTGAACGAGGACAACGTTAATTCCGACAAGCTGCATAAGCACCAAATCGCTCATTACTGCTGACTTTAAGTCCTCGTTAATCATTGCGTTGCCGCCGTATTTTACGACGATTGTTTCGCCTGCGTATTTTTTTATGTACGGCATTGCCTGTATTAAGACTTTTGCTCTTTTTGAGGTATCCATTTATATCAATCCTTTATTTTAAGTGTGGAGTTTGGAGTGTTGAGAGTGGAGTTGTGGTCGAGTGGATAGGTTGGACTAATTTAAAAGTTTTATGCCCGAATAATTTATATGCGGCATTGCCGCTGAGATAATATTATAATATTGTAGCAGCGAAAAGTGTTCGCCAAAACGCCACAAACAAATCAAAATCGGTTCAGCAAACTAACCTTTCCCAACAACACACAATATTACAAATTCGGAGCGTAGCGACCATTAACTCCACACTCCACTCTTCACACTCCACACTGATATTATGTACGGTAATCTCCGTTAATCTTAACGTAATCATAGGTGAGGTCACAGCCGTAGGCTTCGGCTTTTCCGTCACCGTCGTTCAGTGACACAAGAATATTAATCTCTTTTTCAAGCAGAATTTCCTTTGCTTTTTCCTCGGAAAATTCAACGCCTGCACCGTCCTTGCAGACAAGGATTTCACCCTTTTCCGACTTGAACGAAACGTCAACCTTATTAACATCAACATCTGCGCCGCTGTAGCCGATTGCGCAGAGCACTCTGCCCCAGTTAGCGTCAGCGCCGAACATAGCCGCTTTTAAAAGGCTTGAACAGATTATGCTCTTTGAAACGGTCACTGCATCCTGTTTTGTTTTTGCACCGTCAACTGTGCAGACAAGCAGCTTTGTTGCGCCCTCGCCGTCACCGGCAAGCTGTTTTGCAAGCGATTTGAAAGCCTCTGTAAGACCTGCAACAAAGATTTTATAATCCTCGTTCTTTTCGGTTATCGGCTCGTTGCCTGCAAGTCCCGACGCCATAATTGTAAGGGTGTCGTTTGTTGAGGTGTCGCCGTCAACGCTTACCATATTGTAGCTGTCCTCCACAGCCTCACGCAGTGCACATTCAAGCATTTCTGCCGAAACAGCCGCATCGGTTGTAACAAAGGAGAGCATTGTTCCCATATTAATGTGAATCATTCCGCTGCCCTTGGCAATTCCGCCGACGGTTACCTTTTTGCCGCCGAGAGTCATCTCCATAGCCATTTCTTTTTTGACTGTATCGGTAGTCATAATAGCCTCGGCGGCGTTTGTTCCGCCGTCCTTTGAAAGCTTGCCCTTCATCATTTCTGCGCCCTTTATAACAGGTTCAATCGGCAAAGGCTGACCGATTACGCCCGTTGAGGCAACAATTACGTCGTCGGGGTTTACCGACAGCGTTTCAGCCGCAATATCGCACATTTTTTCGGCAATCTCAATGCCGTCTGCGTTGCAGGTGTTTGCGTTGCCCGAATTGGCAATGACTGCCTGAGCAATTCCGTTTTCAAGGTGCTTTTTCGTTACCTGAATTGTGGAGCTTTTTACAAGGTTCTTCGTATAAACCGCCGCCGCTGTGCAGGGCTTTTCGCAGTAAATCAGCGCAAGGTCACGCTTTGTTGTGTTTGACGGCTTGATTGATGCGCACACGCCCTGAGCAGTAAAACCGAGGGGTGAAGTTACGGTGCCGTCAATGAATTTAAAATTTTTATTTTCCATATATATCAGTCCAAATTATTATTTTTAGAAAGCAGGCGGTACAATTACAAGTCCTGTTGTTTCGTCAAGACCAAAGATGATGTTCATATTCTGGATTGCCTGACCTGCCGCACCCTTAACCATATTGTCGATTGCGGCACAGGCTACAAGCTTGTTTGCACGCTTGTCGTGGTGAATTGAAACGTCGCAGAAGTTTGAATACTTTATATTGTGAATGTCAGCGCACTTGCCGTCATCTAAAAGTCTTACGAAAAATTCGTCCTTGTAGTATTCCTCATAAGCCTTGCGAATCTGCTCAAAGGTTACGCCTTCCCTGATGTCTGCGTAAACGGTTGCGAGGATTCCTCTGTTTACGGGAAGAAGGTGCGGAACAAAGGTGATTATCACCTTTTCGCCCGAAAGCTTTGAAAGAGTCTGCTCAATTTCGGGAGTGTGACGGTGAGATGCAACCTTGTAGGCGTGGAATCCCTCGTTAAGCTCGGGGTAGTGGCTGCCCTGTGACGGTTTTCTGCCTGCGCCCGTTACGCCGCTTTTGCAGTCACAGATTATGCCCTTTGTTTCAATCAGTCCGTTTGCGATTGCGGGAGCGATTGCAAGGGGTGAACAGGTTGTGTAACAACCGGGATTAGCAACAAGCTTTTTGCCCTTGATTTCATCTCTGAAAAATTCAGGCAAGCCGTAAACAGACTGCTCGTGGAGCTTTTTGTCAAGGAACGTTCCGCCGTACCATTCGGTGTATTCATCCTCGCTTTCAAGTCTGAAATCGGCACCGAGGTCAATGAAAGCCTTGCCTGCGCTAATGCACTTTTCGGCAAGCTCCTGCGATAGTCCGTGAGGAAGTGCGGCAAAAACTACGTCGCTCTTTTCAACAACTGCATCCTGATTTTCGCAGACCATATCGTTTAAAAATTTATATGACGGATAAACGTCGCTTAGCTTTTCACCCTCGAACGAAACCGAGCTTATTGCCGAAATTTCAGCGTTCGGGTGAGCTGAGAGCAAGCGGACAAGCTCTGCTCCTGCGTAGCCTGTTGCGCCTACTATACCTGCTTTTATTTTCATAATTTTCACCTGTTTATTTTAATTCTGTGATATTGACAATTGCATTTGAATATCATATAATAAGATTACAGGATAACCGTCAAAGCGGTTAGCCCGATAAAGAATTAATTATTTAATAAGAAATAATCGCCTTTACCTGGACAGTTGGGCGATTATTTTTTATGTATTTAACAAGCTGAGTAAGTGATACTATCAGAATGATAAGTAATACTAATTCAGTCATACATATCACCCCCAATCGGTGGGAGTACTAACCGCCTGATACTAAACTCTAATTGAAAACTAAATAAGATTTTTGAGCAGATTTTTTGTCAGACAAGTGAGATTCCACAGAAAGGCTGTCGCCTTTCGAGGACAGCTCACGAAGTATGACGGAAAATATGCCAAAAAGATATTTTGATTTTTGATTAGAGTTTAGTATTTTCTTCCCTGTAACCCCATAAAGCCTGAAAGGCAATATGGCAATTTATTTTTATATTATAACTTTTCTGCTATCTCGGCAACTCGTTTTGCCTGTGCCTTTACGTTTGACGAAGCAGGACCGCCGAAAGCAGTTCTCTCGTTTGTACAGCGTTCAAGCGAAATTGCGCTGTAAACGTCTTCGGTGAATACGTCGCAGACCTTTTTGTACTCGTCAAGCGGAAGATTTTCAAGGTCAGTGCCCAGCTCAATGCACCTTGCAACAAGCTCGCCTGTTGCCTTGTAGGCATCTCTGAAAGGAACGCCGTTCTTTGTCAGCCAGTCTGCGCAATCGGTTGCGTTGATAAAGCCGCCAGCCGCCGCTTTTCTCATATTCTCTGGGATAACACGCATTGTGTCGAGCATAGGAGTGAACGCTGTCAGGCACATTTTAACCGTGTCAACGGCATCAAAAATTGCCTCCTTGTCCTCCTGCATATCCTTGTTGTATGCAAGCGCAATACCTTTCATAATCGTGAGCAGTGTCATATTGTCGCCGAAAACTCTGCCGCTCTTGCCTCTGACAAGCTCTGCAATATCGGGGTTCTTCTTCTGCGGCATAATTGACGAGCCTGTCGAGAACGCATCGTCAAGCTCAACAAACTTGAACTCCCAGCTGCACCACATAATAATTTCCTCGGAAAAACGTGAGAGGTGCACCATAATTATTGAAAGAACGGACGCAAACTCAATACAGTAATCTCTGTCGGAAACGCCGTCAAGCGAGTTGTTTGTGATTCGCTCAAAGCCTAAAAGCTCGGCTGTGATTGTTCTGTCAATCGGATAGGTTGTACCTGCAAGTGCACACGAGCCAAGCGGCATTTCGTCCATTCTCTTCAAGCAGTCCTCAAGACGTGAAACGTCACGCAGGAGCATTTCGCCGTAAGCTAAAAGATGATGACCAAAGGTAATCGGCTGTGCTCTCTGAAGGTGAGTATAGCCGGGCATTACGGTTTCGCTGTACTTTTCAGCCTTATCGGCGATAACCTCGATGAGGTCAACAACGAGATTTTTTACATTTACAACCTCTTTTTTAAGATAAAGCTTGATGTCAAGCGCAACCTGATCATTACGGCTACGAGATGTGTGAAGTCTTTTGCCGTTGTCGCCGATTCTCTTTGTCAGCTCGCCCTCGATAAAGGTGTGAATATCCTCTGCCTCCATATCAAACTGCAATGCGCCGCTTTCGATGTCGGCAAGGATTCCCTTAAGTCCCTGAACTATGTCAGCTGACTGTTCCTCGGTGATGATTCCGCATTTGCCGAGCATTGTTGCGTGTGCAATACTGCCCTCAATGTCCTCTTTATACATTCTGCTGTCGAATGAAATAGAGCTGTTAAAGTCGTTTGTTGTTTTTGAAAGCTCCTTTTTGAAGCGTCCTTTCCATAACTGCATATTTTAAATTCCTTTTCTTTGTAAAATGCTATACTGTAATATAATTTTGTAGGGAACGGTCTTGACCGTTCCGAAAATATCAGAAGTTGGTTTTTAATCAGCGGAACGGTCAAGACCGTTCCCTGCATTTAGTTTTCACTATTTATCTCCTGTTCACTGTCAATCAATTTCTGTAATTCTTTGTTTTTGTAATACTGCACTCTGTCAATAATCACTGCACCTATACAACAAACAATCATTGTCGGAATTAAAATAATTGCTCCCCACTTACCGAAAAAACTTGCCATTGTATCCTCAAAAAAGCTCGGAAGCAGACCGATACAAGTAAATACGGTTAGTATTGCATCAACAACAGCAAAAACGGCATACATAGATACATTGTTTTCTCCGTGTTTTATTAAAAGATATACCGGTGCCGTAATTATTGAAACGACAGACATTACAAGAGCAAAACCAATTACATAAAACATTATCAATGCCAACATAATCATTTGCTCCTTTTGAATACAAAGTGAAGTCCTATTGCAATAATAAGCAATATAAACGCAACCGGCAACCAGAAAGCAAGGAAAAGTGCTGCCGGGATTGCCAAACTGAGGCTGTTCACTACAGCCCCTCCAATATAGCAGAAAAGCACAACTACTCCTGCAATTACAGTTAAAATAACGTCAACTACTGCGAATATCAGGCAAGGAGATTTTTTGCCGTTTTTCTTTGTAATGGAATAGGCTATCGCCGTTATGACAGCATTAATCAATGTGAATATTATTGCAAAATTTATGTAATATTCCATATAAAATAAAACCTATAAAAAACACTTATCGGGGCAGAGAAATTCCCTGCCCCCGATTTATTGTATCAAACAAATTTTACTTATTTGATAAGACCTTTCTTTGCACGAACCTTGATGGGAAGTCCGAAGAGGTTGATGAAGCCTGCGCTGTCGTTCTGGTCGTAAACCTCGTCCTCGTCAAAGGTTGCGATTTCCTCGTCATAGAGTGAATACGGGCTTGTAACGCCTGCGTCAATGATGTTGCCCTTGTAAAGCTTAAGCTTAACCTCGCCTGTTACATATTCCTGTGTGCTGTCAACGAATGCCGACATAGCCTCACGCAGAGGTGTGTACCACTTGCCGTCGTAAACGAGGTCGGCAAATGTATTTGCAAGGTTCTTCTTGTAGTGAAGTGTGTCCTTGTCAAGGCAGATTTCCTCGAGCTTATCGTGAGCCGCATAGAGGATTGTGCCGCCGGGAGTTTCATAAACGCCCCTTGCCTTCATACCAACAAGACGGTTTTCTACGATGTCTGTAATGCCGACGCCGTTTCTTCCGCCGATTTCGTTGAGCTTTTCAATAAGCTCTACAGAGCCGACTTCTTCACCGTTGAGCTTTGTGGGAATACCCTTTTCAAATGAAAGTGTAACGTACTCGGGCTTATCGGGAGCCATTTCGGGGGAAACGCCCATCTCGAGGAAGCCCTCTTTATTGTACATAGGCTCATTTGCAGGGTCTTCAAGGTCAAGACCTTCGTGGCTTAAGTGCCAGAGGTTCTTATCCTTTGAGTAGTTTGTTTCACGGTTAATCTTGAGCGGAATATTCATCTTCTCCGCATATTCGATTTCTTCCTCACGTGATTTGAATTCCCATGTTCTCCAGGGAGCTATAATCTTCATATCGGGAGCGTAAGCCTTGATTGCAAGCTCAAAACGAACCTGATCGTTGCCCTTACCGGTACAGCCGTGACAGATAGCGTCAGCGCCCTCTTTTTTAGCGATTTCAACAAGTCTTTTTGCAATTATCGGACGAGCGAATGATGTACCCAAGAGGTACTTGCCCTCGTAAACTGCGCCTGCCTTAACTGTGGGGAAAATGTACTCCTCAACAAATTCCTTGTTGAGGTCCTCAATGTAGAGCTTTGATGCGCCTGTCTTGATAGCCTTTTCCTCAAGGCCGTCAAGCTCGGTGCCCTGACCTACGTTACCCGAAACAGCGATAACCTCGCAGTTGTCGTAATTTTCTTTAAGCCACGGAATGATAATTGAAGTATCAAGTCCGCCTGAATATGCAAGAACTACCTTTTTGATTTTATTATCAGCCATTTTTATTTCCTCCGATTACCAAAATTTAATTTACTATTACATTATACACTCTGTTTCAAAAAAATCAAGTCTTTTTTGAATAAATATTCAAAAAATTTTCGGATATGCATTTTCAGGCGTATTTTAAGCGAATTTATGTAAAAAACGGCTTATTAAGCGGATAAACAAATAACGCATTATTTGAAAAAGACTGCTTTCGGGCGAAAAATGTATATATTCATTTAAAATGAATATTCAGAATATTCATTCATTTATGCAGTATAATGAATATTATTCAATGAAAGTGAATAAAAAATAATCGTTATTTCAGATATTGAATAACTAAAAAATTCTGCTATAATTTATTTGGAACAAAACGCATATTATGATTTGAAAGGATGATTATTGTGTCAGCATTTAAAGAGATTACACCAAAGGAAATTACCAACAACCCGTTTGAGCTTATCGGTGACGACTGGGCGCTTGTTACAAGCGGAAGCAGGGATAAATTCAACACGATGACCGTAAGCTGGGGCGGAGTCGGCATTATGTGGGGCAAACCCGTTGCGTTTACGTTTATCCGTCCGCAGAGATACACGTTTGAGTTTACCGAGAATAATGATTATTACACAATGAGCTTTTTTGACGAAAGCTATCGTGACTCACTTAAGTTCTGCGGTTCAAAAAGCGGCAGAGATGTTGACAAGGTAAAGGAAACAGGGCTTACTCCTGCGTTCACCGAGGACGGCATTCCGTATTTTGAGGAAGCAAAGCTTGTGCTTGTATGCAAAAAAATGTATGCGCAGTTTTTGAATGAAGAAAGCATAACCGACAGCGACAGCGTGAAGAAGTGGTACAAGGACGACTACCACAAGATGTACGTCAGCGAGATTGTAAAGATAATGGTAAAGGAATAAACTATTATTTAATGCGTAATTCGGAATGCGTAATACGTAATTAATGGTCGCTACGCTCCGAATTTGTAATAGTGTGTGTTGTATGGAAAAGTTTGGTTTCCTCGAGGTGATAGATATATCGGATACGTTTCGGGACGTGTGGGAACCCATCCCCTACGGAAATGTGTGTTTTCCTCTATAAATATGATTTAATCGGTAAAGTTTGATTGCCACTTCGGACACGGCACGCCGTGTCCCTACGGATGAAAACTAAACGTTAATGTAATGCTGTAGCGAGCGACGCCCTCGTCGCTCACTACGATGATAAACACAACATTTCCTTTAGTGCCGTAGGGGACGGCATCCCTGA
>DKWR01000070.1:0-8229 GCA_002491825.1 Ruminococcaceae bacterium UBA7147 | reverse complement strand
AAACCGACTTTTCCACTCAATTTGCCCGCCGAGGCACTCGGCTAAATTATCGTTTATCTCACTGGCAAAGCTTATAATAACAACTTATTTAAAAGGATAATCAGATTTTTGTATAATAAAGCGGCAAAGCCTGAAAACAAGCTTTGCCGCTGATTTTATTTAACCGTAAAGGTTCAACAATATATTACTTATTCATACCTTCGTAAACTGCAACTGCACATGCAACTGTTGCGCCTACCATCGGGTTGTTACCCATACCGATAAGACCCATCATCTCAACGTGAGCAGGAACAGAAGATGAACCTGCAAACTGAGCGTCGCCGTGCATTCTGCCCATTGAGTCTGTAAGACCGTAGGAAGCAGGACCTGCACCCATATTGTCGGGGTGAAGTGTACGACCTGTACCGCCGCCCGAAGCAACAGAGAAGTAGCCTACGCCGTTTTCATTAGCCCACTTCTTGTATGTGCCTGCAACGAGGTGCTGGAAACGTGTGGGGTTAGTTGAGTTACCTGTGATTGAAACGCCAACGTTTTCTTTCTGCATAATTGCAACGCCTTCACGAACGTCGTCTGCACCGTAGCAGCGAACTGCGGCTCTTTCACCGTCGGAGAAAGCTCTCTCTTCAACAATCTTAAGCTCTGATGTGAAGTAATCGAACTCTGTCTTTACATATGTAAAGCCGTTGATTCTTGAAATGATGTAAGCGGCGTCCTTGCCAAGACCGTTGAGGATAACTCTTAACGGCTCTTTTCTTGCCTTGTTAGCGTTACGAGCGATACCGATAGCACCCTCTGCCGCTGCAAAGCTCTCGTGACCTGCGAGGAATGCAAAGCACTTTGTTTCATCTCTTAAAAGCATTGCGCCGAGGTTACCGTGGCCTCTGCCAACGTTTCTCTGCTCTGCAACAGAGCCGGGGATACAGAATGCTTCAAGACCGATACCGATAGCCTCTGCTGCCTCTGCTGCTGTTTTAACACCCTTCTTGACTGCTACTGCACAGCCGAGAGTGTAAGCCCAGCCTGCGTTTTCAAAAGCGATAGGCTGAACGTCCTTAACAATCTGATAAGGGTCAAAGCCCAAATCGTTACAAATCTGTCTTGCCTCTTCAAGATTTGCAATACCGTACTCGGCAAGGCACTTCTCAATTTTAGGCATTCTTCTTTCCATACTTTCAAATGTTACTGCCATTGTTGTGTCCTCCTTACCGAATTATTCTTCTCTCGGGTCAATGTACTTAGCCGCATTGTCAAAACGACCGTACTGACCGATGTTGTTCTTGAAAGCTTCGTTTGGCTCAACACCGTGACGAATGTCCTCGAGCATTTTGCCGAGCTTTACAAACTGGTAGCCGATAACTTCGTTATTCTCGTCAAGAGCAGTCTTGAGAACGTAGCCCTCAGCCATTTCCATATAACGAACGCCCTTTGCGTTTGTGCTGTACATTGTACCAACCTGACTGCGGAGTCCCTTACCAAGGTCCTCCATACCTGCGCCGATGGGAAGACCGCCCTCGGAGAAAGCTGTCTGGCTTCTGCCGTAAACGAGCTGCTCGAAGATGTTTCTCATAGCAGTGTTGATTGCGTCACAAACGAGGTCTGTGTTAAGGCACTCTAAAAGAGTCTTGTTGGGAAGAATCTCGGCAGCCATAGCCGCAGAGTGAGTCATACCGGAGCAGCCGATTGTCTCAACAAGAGCCTCCTGTACGATACCGTCTTTTACGTTAAGTGTGAGCTTGCATGCGCCCTGCTGGGGAGCACACCAGCCGATTCCGTGTGAAAGACCTGAAATGTCTTTAATCTCGTAAGATTTTACCCACTTGCCCTCTTCGGGGATAGGTGCGGGACCGTGATGCGGTCCTTTTGCAACTGTGCACATATTTTCTACTTCTTTTGAATAAATCATATGTACTTCTCCTTTCAATATATTGTTGAGCCCAAATATACACTCATACACCTACATTATACGGCTTTACACAACATTTTTCAAGTATTTTTTGTTTTTTATCCGACAAAAAGAAAAAATCGGTCAGTTGACCGATTTTTATAGAGTGGTGTGTTGTTTGGAAATGATTGTTTACTGAACCAATTTTCATATATTGGTAACGTTTAGTCATAAAGTGTATGGAACAGTCTTGACTGTTCCGCAGGATTACAGCTAACCTATGAGTAATCGGAACGGTCAAGACCGTTCCCTACATTTGAATTATTATAGAATAGCGGACACGGCACGCCGTGTCCCTACGGCGACAAAGAAACGTTTATATTATACCGTAGCGAGCGACGCCCTCGTCGCTCACAGGTCAAGCTCAAATGTTTTGGTAGCAAAATTGCGTGTCATACACCCGCCTTACTTCCTTGACGGGATAAAATTCTCGACGAATTTTGTGCGTTTTCCTCTGCCCTTGAGGTAGAAAAATCCTGCGAAGTTAAACACAACTGCACCGACAAAGTTTACAAGCAAATCCTTCATAGTGTCAATCAGGCCAATGTCAAGATAGCCGCCAATGCCGAGGCTCTGGCCGTTGACAACAGTGTCGCCGATGTCCTTTATTGCAATCATCTTGTTTTCACTGCCCGACAAAAGATAGGAATTTATATAATTTACAACAGTGTCCTTCTGCATATCCTTGCCGAAAAACATATCCATTCCGAACTCGAAAAATTCCCACACAGTACCGACCGTCATTGAAAAGCAGAACGAAAACAGGCAGACAAAAAGCGGTGAAAGGTTCATTTTTATCCTGTCGTTGCGGTTGAGAATATCAATCAGTCCAAAGCCTACTCCTGCACAGATAAAGCCGTTGAGGGTGTGGAGCATAGTATCCCACATCGGGATTTTCTCATAAAATGCGCCCAGCTCGCCCATTACGTTAGCCGCAAAAACAAAGCTTATCATAATGACCTCCATAACGTTCGGGAGGTCAATCTGCAATTTGTTTTCTATAAATAACGGAATCATCAGGAGCAAAAACGACAGCGTACAGGTCATAACGTTTTCCCAGTTTCCGTTTACTGCGCTGAACACAATCAGAGCTACAAGAATAGTTCTGATAACTATATAGACAGCCGCCTTGACCTTGTGCTCACGCATTTCACGAACGTTGAGGATTTTAAAAATTTTCAGCTCGGATTTACCCTTTTTCGATTTTTTACTCATACCAATTCACCCATAAAAGTTACGGACACGGCGCACCGTGTCCTAATTTACAATTAATAATTAAAAATTAACAATTGAGGGTCGCTGCGCTCCGAATTTATAATAGTGCGTGTTGTGTGGAGTGGTTTGTTTTCCTCGGATTGATTGATATATCGGCAACGTTTCGGGACGTGTAGGAACCCGTCCCCTACGATTGTAACACAAACGTTTCCTCTATATCCGTAAGAGACGGCATCCCTGACGTCCCTAAATGTTGCCTTTATATCAACTTAAAATTCGGGCATTAAACTTTTGAATTATCGCAACCTATCCACTCGACCATAATTGTTAATTGTACATTGTTAATTGTTAATTTCCTTTTCAAGCTGTTCCTTGCCGACTGCAAGCATAAGCTTGATTCTGTTTTCCTGATTTACCTTCGGCGCACCGGGGTCGTAGTCGATTGTAACAATGTTTGCGTTCGGCTTGATTTCCTTAATCTTTCTGATTGCACCCTTGCCGTTGATGTGATTCGGCAGACAGCCGAACGGCTGAGTGCAGACGATGTTTTCATAGCCTGTTTCGGCAAGCTCAAGCATTTCGGCTGTTAAGAGCCAGCCCTCGCCCATCTTACTGCCGTAGCCGATTACGCCCTTGACAAGCTCCTTTGTGTGGGCATATTCGTGCGGAGGCTCAAAGCCGTACTTTTTAGCCGCTTCAATCATCAGCCTTTCAACCTTTTTAACGTAGTTAAGAAGCATCTGACAGACCTTGAGCTTTATCGAGTTTCCGCCGAACATTTTTATATCCTCAATTCGATTGTCAACCTTGAAAGCCGCAAAGCCCATAAGTCCGGGAACGCAGACCTCGCAGTCCTGCTCGGCTAAGAAGTCCTCAAGACCGTTGTTCGCCATTTTTGAATATTTAACGTAAATCTCGCCGACGATTCCGACCTTGACCTTCGGCACCTTATTAAGCTCAATTTTTGAGAAGGACTTTGTCATTTTCTGCAAATTCTCGTCAAGCTCTTCAAGCGTGTAGCCTCTGCCGTCAATGAGCATCTGTGAGATTTTTTTGCTCCAGTCCTCAACAAGCGCCATACTCTCGCCCTTGTTCACCTCATAGGGCTTTGTCTGATTTGACAGAAGCATAAGCTGGTCGCCGTAAACAAGACCGCCCACAAATCTGCGGATAAGCGGAATCGAAAGCGAAAATCCGCTGTTGTGCTCCATACCGAACGAAAGCGAAATTACAGGAACGAACTCAAAGCCTGCTTTTTTAAGAGCCTTTCGAAGAAGGAAAATATAGTTTGACGCACGACAGCCGCCGCCCGTCTGGGTAATCATAAGCGCAGTTTTGTGAACGTCATACTTGCCGCTTTGCAGGGCGTGGATAAACTGTCCGATAACGAGCAATGCAGGATAGCAGGTATCGTTATGAACGTACTTCAGTCCCGTCTGTGCAATTTCGGGACCTGTTGTATTCAAGAGCTCCGACTTGTAGCCGTAGTGCGTAAAAACATTTTGCAGAATGTTGAAGTGAATAGGAGCCATATTCGGCAAAAGAATTGTGTATTCTTTTTTCATCTGCTTTGTAAAAAGCACTCGGCCTGTTTTTTTATCGTATTTTAATTCAGCCATAATTTAGTTCTCCTATCCTTTGTGTTACTTGCATAATCATTGATACTTTAATAAACAGAATTAACAAGTGCAGGGAACGGTCTTAACCGTTCCGCTGATTTACAAGCCAACTCTTAACCGACTCGGAACGGTCAAGACCGTTCCCTACATAATTGTTGTTTACAGTAACAATGATAAAATCAATAATTCCGAATTACGCATTCCGCATTAATCATTGTCAATCGCCGCAAGCAGACTGCGGATACGGATTTTCACCGCACCGAGATTTGTAATTTCATCTATTTTAATCTGCGTGTAAATCTTGTTGTTGCTTTCAAGAATTTCTCGTACCTCGTCGGTTGTAATTGCGTCAACGCCGCATCCGAAGGAAACAAGCTGTACAAGCTCCATATCCTTGCGTGTTGTGACGTATTTTGCCGCTGCATAGAGTCTTGAATGATAAGTCCACTGATTGAGCACGTGCGTCGGGAACTTCTCAACCCTCGGCGAAACAACATCCTCGCTGACGATTGCAACGTCAAAGCCCGAAATGAGCTTATCAATTCCGTGGTTGATTTCGGGGTCAATGTGGTAAGGTCTGCCTGCAAGGACAAAAATCTTCTTGCCCTCTTTTTCGGCAGTCGCAATAATCTCGTTACCCTTTTCAATTACCTTATTCCTGTAATTCTCCTGCTCCTCGTACGCTTTCTTTGCGGCAATCCTTACCTCGTTGAGCGTAAGGTCGGGGAAGTGCTGTGAAAGCCTTTCGTAAGCCTTCTGCGGAAAATCCTTGGGGCGGTGAATACCAAAGTACTCGTTTATGAAATGCACCTTGCTGATGTCTTTCATATTATTCTTGATAACCTCGGGATAGTATGCAACAACGGGACAATTGTAGTGATTGTCGCCGAGGTGCTCGTCAAAATTATATGAAAGACAAGGGTAGAAAATAGTTTCCGCACCCTCGTCAATGAGCGTCTGAACGTGTCCGTGCATAAGCTTTGCAGGGAAGCAGACGGTATCGCTCGGGATTGTCTGCTGACCTCTCTGGTAGAGCGTTCTGCTTGAATACGGCGACTTGAACACCTCGAATTTCAGCTCGGTAAAGAACCTGTACCAGAACGGATAAAGCTCGAACATATTTAGTCCCATCGGGATTCCGAGCTTTCCTCTTAAGCCCTCAACAGGCTTGTAGTAATCAAGAAGCTGTAATTTATATGCATACATATTAAGGTCGTTTGACGGCGCACGCTTTGTAATCGGGCGTTCGCACCTGTTGCCTGCAATAAACTTTCTTCCGCCGCCAAAGGAGTTGATTGTAAGACGGCAGTTGTTGTTGCAGAGTCCGCAGTTAGCGACCTTTATTTCGTGAACAAAATTCTTAAGAGCGTTGCTGTCGGCAAGCTTACTGTCAGCCTTGCCCTTTGACTTTTTCTTTGCATAGAGCGCCGCACCGTATGCGCCCATAAGTCCTGCGATATTCGGGCGGACAACTTCAACGCCCATCTCCATTTCAAATGCACGCAAAACTGCATCGTTTAAAAACGTACCTCCCTGAACAACAATTCTTTTGCCAAGTTCATCGGGACTTGAAGCACGGATAACCTTATAGAGGGCATTCTTAACAACGCTCAATGAAAGTCCTGCCGAGATGTCCTCAATTGTAGCGCCGTCCTTCTGCGCCTGCTTAACGCTTGAATTCATAAACACAGTACAGCGTGAGCCGAGGTCAACGGGACGTTTTGCAAAAAGTCCGAGCTTTGCAAACTTCTCAATATCATAGCCGAGCGCATTTGCAAACGTCTGCAAAAAACTTCCGCAGCCTGACGAGCAAGCCTCATTAAGAAATATGTTGTCAATTGCGCCGTTATGAATCTTGAAACACTTAATATCCTGCCCGCCTATGTCGATAATAAACTCAACGTCGGGCATAAAATATTTAGCCGCCGTGAAGTGTGCGATTGTTTCAACAATTCCGTAGTCTACGTCAAAAGCATTCTTTATAATATCCTCGCCGTAACCGGTAACGGCAGACGAGGCAACATTTATTTCGGGGTTGATAGCGTAGATTTCCTCAAGAAATTCCTTGATAATCTCAACGGGATTTCCCTTTGAGGGAAGGTACTTTGAATAGAGCAGCTCGCCGTCCTCGTTAAGAACAACGCCCTTTACGGTAGTTGAGCCTGCGTCCATTCCTATGTAAGCCTTGCCCCTGTAGCCCTTAAGCTCCTTCTGCTTTACGTCAGCCTTTGCGTGTCTTTCGCAGAAAGCCTTGTAGTCCTCCTCGCTCTCAAAAAGCGGAGGGTTAAAAGCAAAGTTGCCCGAGCCGTGATAGTTCCTGACCTCTTCAATTACCTTGTCAAAGTCAATTGTCTTATCGGCGCAGAGAGCTGCACCGCAGGCAACGTAATAAAGCGAATTTTCGGGGCAGATACCCTTTGTTCCGAGTGTGCGGTCAAAGCAATTGCGAAGCTCGCTCATAAATGTAAGCGGACCGCCGAGGTAGACAACCTGACCTTCAATTTCACGTCCCTGTGCAAGTCCTGCAACAGTCTGGCTTACAACGGCATTGAAAATACTTTCGGCAATGTCGCTCTTTCTTGCGCCCTGATTAAGCAGGGGCTGAATATCTGTTTTTGCAAACACACCGCAGCGTGATGCGATTGTATATGTCTTTTCGTACTGCTTTGCAAGCTCGTCTAATTCCTCAAGAGGTACGTTCAGAAGCGTGGCCATCTGGTCGATAAACGCACCTGTACCGCCTGCGCAGGTTCCGTTCATTCTTACCTCAAGACCGTTTGTGAGGAAAAGAATTTTTGCGTCCTCGCCGCCAAGCTCGATAACAACGTCCGTACCGGGCAGAAATGTGTTTGCGGCAACTCGGGTGGCGTAAACCTCCTGAACAAAGTCAATTCCGCAGTCCTGCGCAACGCCCATACCTGCCGAGCCTGACAATGCAACGTATGCATTTTCAACGCCGTCAACCTTTGAGCGAACGGTATCGAGAATTTCGGCTATCTTATCGGTAATCTGGGAATAATGGCGCTCATATGTGCTGTATATCAATTTGTTTTCGTCGTCGAGCACAACGCATTTTATTGTGGTCGAACCTATATCAAGTCCTAATTTCAAAATGCCGCCTCCGAAACAAGCGAATTATTCAGCAAAAAAGCAGAAAAACCGCCTGAAAGTATAGTGGTATTAATTATACATATCAATTAATTATAATCTCTTTTTTTGTATTTTTAATTCCTTTATGCAAAAATATATACTTTGATTTATTTTACCATTATTCAATTTCAAAATCAATATACACTTGTGAGGTTATGTTAATTATAAGCATTGTTATTTTCATTAAAAATTATAAACTATAATTTGCCGAGTGCCTCGGCGTGCAATTCGAGTGGAAAAGTCAGTTTGTTTGGAGAAATTTGTAGCCCGAATTTTAAGTTGATATGTAGGTGACGTTTCGGG
>DKWR01000010.1:5903-20944 GCA_002491825.1 Ruminococcaceae bacterium UBA7147 | reverse complement strand
CCGTCAGCTTGCCCAAAAAATCCTCGTAATGCGTCAGCATTACTGCGGTTTATTTGTCCAACCTGACAAAAAATCTGACTACGCAATATGCACAAACGATTTAATCAGTATTTCCCTAGTAAGAATAACACTGTAACATAACCGATAAAATTTGGATAAGGAATGATTATATGCCACTCAAACAGGATATAAAAAGAGTTATGGTAATCGGCTCGGGTCCTATTGTAATCGGACAGGCTGCCGAGTTTGACTATGCAGGCACACAGGCTTGCCGTGCACTCAAAGAGGAGGGACTTGAGGTTATCCTCGTGAACTCAAACCCTGCTACAATTATGACAGACAACGCAATGGCTGATAAAATATACATTGAGCCTCTTACGCTTGAAACCGTCAAGAGAATCATCAAAAAGGAACGTCCCGACAGCCTGCTTTCAACCCTCGGCGGTCAAACTGGTCTTACCCTTTCAATGCAGCTTGCAAAAGAGGGATTTCTCGACAAGTACGGCGTAAAGCTTTTGGGTGCAAACCCCGAAACAATTGACAAGGCAGAGGACAGACAGCTCTTTAAGGACACAATGGAGTCAATCGGTCAGCCGTGTATTCCCTCAACAGTTGTAAACGACGTTGAGTCTGCCGTTAAATTTGCAGATGAAATCGGCTACCCCGTAATTATCCGCCCTGCATTCACTCTCGGCGGCACAGGCGGCGGTATTGTTGACAACGAATCCGAACTTCGTGAAATCACATCAAACGGTCTTGAGCTTTCGCCTATCACACAGGTGCTTGTTGAAAAGTGTATTTCGGGCTGGAAAGAGGTTGAGTTTGAGGTTATGCGTGACAGCGACGGCAACGTAATCACTGTCTGCTCAATGGAGAACTTTGACCCCGTCGGCGTTCATACAGGCGATTCAATCGTAATCGCACCTACAGTTACTCTTGCCGATAAGGAGTATCAGATGCTCCGCAGTGCGGCGCTCAATATCATCTCCGCACTCAAAGTAGAGGGCGGCTGTAACTGTCAGTTTGCACTCAACCCCGAAACCTTTGAATACGCAGTAATCGAGGTTAATCCTCGTGTATCACGTTCTTCTGCACTTGCTTCAAAGGCAACAGGCTATCCTATTGCAAAGGTTGCGGCTAAAATCGCAATCGGTTACACTCTTAACGAGATTAAAAACGCCGTTACGGGTACAACCTACGCTTGCTTTGAGCCTGCGCTCGACTACGTTGTTGTAAAATTCCCGAAATGGCCTTTCGATAAATTTGTATATGCAAAGCGTACACTCGGCACACAGATGAAGGCAACAGGCGAGGTTATGGCTATTGCTCCCACCTTTGAACAGGCAATTATGAAGGCTGTCAGAGGTGCGGAGATTTCGCACAATACGCTTGACGACAAGGAATTTGCCGAGCTTTCAAACGCATCTGTTTTTGACAGACTCAGCGTGTGCGACGACAGAAGAATCTTCTGCGTTTACGAGGCGCTTAAAAGAGGAATCACAGTTGATGAAATCCACTCGGTAACAATGATTGACGAATGGTTCCTTGAAAAGCTTAAAAATATCATCGCTGTTGAAAACGAGCTTAAAGACGGCGAGCTTACCGAGGAGCTTTATGTCCGTGCAAAGAACATCGGCTTCCTTGACAAGACAATTGAAGAAATTACAGGCAAAAAGGTTGAAAATCCCCTTGTTCCCGTTTATAAAATGGTTGACACCTGCGCCGCAGAGTTTGCCGCAGAAACACCCTACTTCTACTCAACCTTTGACAAGGAAAATGAGGCAGAGGAGTTTATCAAGGAACGTGATAACGGTAAGAAAACCGTTATCGTATTCGGTTCGGGTCCTATCAGAATCGGTCAGGGTATTGAGTTCGACTACGCTTCCGTTCACTGCGTATGGGCGCTCAAAAAGGCAGGCTATGACGTTGTAATCGTAAACAACAACCCCGAAACTGTTTCAACCGACTTTGATACAGCCGACAGACTTTACTTTGAACCCCTCACAACCGAGGATGTTATGGGCATCATCAAAACCGAAAAACCCTTCGGCGTAGTTGTTGCATTCGGCGGTCAGACCGCTATCAAGCTCACGAAATTCTTAAGCGACAACGGCGTAAATATCCTCGGCACTTCCTATGACGCAATCGATATGGCGGAGGATAGAGAGCGCTTTGACGAGCTTCTTGAAAAATATCAGATTAAGCGTCCGAAGGGCGTTACCGTAATGACAACCGAGGAGGCACTTGAGGTCGCATCAAAAATCGGCTATCCCGTACTTCTCCGTCCGTCATACGTTCTCGGCGGTCAGAATATGATTATCGCCTTCAATGAGGACGACGTAAAGGAATATATGGCTATTATCCTTGCGCAGAATATTGAAAACCCGATTCTTATTGATAAATACCTTATGGGTACGGAGATTGAGGTTGACGCAATCTGCGACGGCGAGGATATCTTAATCCCCGGCATTATGGAGCATATCGAGCGTGCAGGCGTTCACTCGGGCGACTCAATCGCAGTTTATCCTGCTTGGAATCTTTCGGATAAAATGACGCAGATTATTATTGAAAGCTCCAAAAACCTTGCAATCGAGCTTAAGACAAAGGGACTTGTAAACATTCAGTACCTTATCTATAAGGACGAGCTTTATGTAATCGAGGTTAATCCACGTTCTTCACGTACAATTCCGTACATCAGCAAGGTTACCGGTGTTCCGATGGTTGACCTTGCAACAAGGGCAATGCTCGGTGAAAAGCTCAAAGATATGGGTTACGGAACCGGACTTTACAGAAAGAGTCCGTACATTGCAGTTAAAGTACCGGTATTCAGCTTTGAAAAGCTTATCAACGTTGATAACCACCTCGGTCCCGAGATGAAGTCAACAGGTGAGGTGCTCGGTATTGCGGCTACGCTTGAGGAGGCACTATACAAAGGTCTTATCGGCGCAGGCTACAAGATGAAGAAAAAGGGCGGCGTGTTTATCACAGTCCGCAATTCCGATAAAGCCGAAATCGGCGAAATTGCAAAGAAATATTACGACCTCGGATTCACAATCTATGCAACCGAGGGAACAGCCGAGGTGCTTAAAAAGTTCGGCATTGACGCTGTCGGCGTTAAGAAAATTCACGAGTCAAAAACAAGCAACACGCTTACTCTTATTGAGTCGGGCAAGATTCAGTATGTTATTTCAACCTCTGCAAAGGGCAGAATCCCCTCACGTGATTCCGTTAAAATCCGCAGAAAGACCGTTGAAAGAAACATTCCTTGTCTTACTTCTCTTGATACGGCTAACGCACTTGCAGACTGCCTCAAGAGCCACTACTCACAGCACAGCACAGAGCTTATTGACATTAACAATATGAGGGAGGAAAAACTTATGCTTAAGTTTACAAAGATGCAGGGCATCGGCAACGACTACATTTATTTCAGCACATTTGATCAGGAAATAAACAATCCCGAGGCACTTGCCGTAAGACTTTCCGACAGACATTTCGGAATCGGCGGCGACGGCGTTATCCTTGTTTGTCCGTCAAAGGTTGCAGACGCAAAGATGAAGATGTACAACCGTGACGGCTCCGAGGGTAAAATGTGCGGCAACGGTATTCGCTGCGTAGGCAAGTTCCTCTATGACCACGGAATGATTGACTATAACGAAAAAGACGAAATCACTATTGAAACCTTAAGCGGAATCAAGAGCCTTAAGGCGTTTACAACAGACGGCAAGGTTACAAGACTCAGAGTTGATATGGGCAAGGCTATCCTTGACCCCAAGGAAATCCCTGTTGCAATCAACAAGGATAAGGTTGTAAACGAAGCTGTTAAAATCGGCGATAAGGATTACAACATCACCTGCGTTTCTATGGGTAACCCCCACTGCGTTGTATTTATGGACGATATTGACAACCTCGACATTGAGAAGGTCGGTCCCGAATTTGAATTTGACAAGCTCTTCCCCGAAAGAGTAAACACAGAGTTTGTAACAGTTCTTGACGAGCATACAATCAAGATGAGAGTATGGGAGAGAGGCTCGGGTGAAACCTGGGCTTGCGGAACAGGCGCTTGCGCCGTTGCAGTTGCAGCCTGCGAAAACGGCTTCTGCAAAAAGGGCGAGGACATCAAAATCAAGCTCATCGGCGGCGACCTTATCATCAACTACACTGATGAAACTGTTTATATGACAGGCAACGCTGAAAAAGTATTTGACGGAGAGGTAGAGGTGTAAGACGTGGAAGTTAAGAAGAATAAGAAATATATATTTGTCACCGGCGGCGTTGTATCGGGTCTTGGAAAGGGCATCACAGCCGCATCGCTCGGCAGACTTTTAAAGGCGAGAGGTCTTAAGATTGTTGCACAGAAGCTCGACCCGTACATCAACGTTGACCCCGGCACAATGAGCCCCTATCAGCACGGCGAGGTTTTCGTTACCGAGGACGGCGCAGAAACCGACCTCGACCTCGGTCACTACGAGCGTTTCATTGACGAGGATTTGAATAAGTATTCAAACCTCACAACGGGTAAGGTTTACTCGAACGTCCTTGAAAAGGAGCGCAGGGGCGACTACCTCGGAAAAACCGTTCAGGTTATTCCTCATATCACAAACGAAATTAAGTCATTTATATATAACGTCGGCGAAAAAACAAACGCTGACGTGGTTATCACCGAAATCGGCGGCACAGTGGGCGATATTGAAAGCCAGCCGTTCCTTGAGGCAATCCGTCAGGTTTCGCTTGAAGTCGGCAGAGAAAACAGCATATTTATCCACGTAACGCTCGTTCCCTACATCAAGGGCAGTGAGGAGCACAAGTCAAAGCCGACCCAGCATTCCGTTAAGGAGCTTCGTTCACTCGGTATCAACCCCGACATTATCGTTCTCCGCTGTGACGAGCCGCTCGAGGACAGCATTTTTGACAAGATTGCGCTTTTCTGTAACGTAAAGCGTGACTGTGTAATTGAAAATATCACACTTCCCACACTTTATCAGGCACCTCTTATGCTTGAAAAGAGCAACTTTTCAAACGTTGTTTGCAGAGAGCTTAATATTGCGGTTGATAAAAAGCCCGACCTCACCGAATGGGAGGAAATGCTCGGCAGAATCAACAACCGTACAAAGAAGTGCAAAATCGCACTTTGCGGAAAGTACGTTGCACTCCACGACGCATACCTTTCGGTTGCCGAGGCACTTCGTCACGGCGGCTATGAGAACGGCGCTGACGTTGAAATCAAGTGGGTAGACTGCGAGCTTATTACAAAGTATAAGGCTGACGAGCTTTTGTGCGACGTTGACGGTATCCTCGTTCCGGGCGGCTTTGGCAACAGAGGCGTTGAGGGAAAAGTTATAGCGGCTCAGTACGCACGTGAGCACGACATTCCGTACCTAGGAATCTGCCTTGGTATGCAGACAGCCGTTATTGAGTACGCTAAAAACGTTCTCGGCTATGATGACGCAAACAGCGGTGAGTTTGCACCCGAGGGCAAGCACAACGTAATCGACCTTATGCCCGAACAGCTCGGAATTGAAAATATGGGCGGCACAATGCGACTCGGCGCATATCCCTGTGTAATCAAGGAAGGCTCAATGATGGAAAAGGCTTACGGTACAAAGGAAGTTTCCGAACGCCACCGCCATCGTTATGAATTCAACAACGATTTCAGGGAAGAAATTGAGAACGCCGGTATGAAAATTACGGGAACATCACCAAACGGACTTCTCGTTGAGGCTGTTGAAATTCCCGAAAACCGCTTCTATGTGGGTGTTCAGTATCATCCCGAATTCAAGTCACGCCCCAACCGTGCACATCCGCTTTTCAGAGAATTTATCAAGGCGTCACTTGAGAAATAATATAGGTAACGTTTTGGAACGTCAGTTATGACGTTCCCTACATATATTGAGAAAAGGTTTCCTTTCCTGTCGTAGGGACACGGCGTGCCGTGTACTCTGTGATTATCAGACGTAACCGGTTAATCAACATTATTGTGATAAATATACGTTTCCGTAAGGGACGGCTTTCCAGACGTCCCATTCACATAAATTGCGATAGTATCAATGTAAATTATCAAAGACTGACAATGAAAATGTAAAGGAATGATTGGTATGAAAATAAACAAGAATTTTGACAACCTTGTGCCGAACTATCTTTTTGCAGACGTTGCAAAAAAGACCGCCGAGTTTGCAAAGGCAAATCCCGACAAGAAGATTATCAAGCTCGGAATCGGCGATGTAACGCTTCCGCTTGCTCCCGTTGTAATTGAAGCAATGAAAAAGGGCGCAGAGGATCTGGCTCACAAGGATACCTTTAAGGGCTATCCCGACTACGAGGGTTACGCTTTCTTGAGAGAGGCTATTTCGAACTACTACAAGAGCTTCGGCGTAGCAGTTTCTGCCGATGAAATCTTCGTTTCCGACGGTGCAAAGTCCGACTGCGGCAACATCGGCGATATTTTCGACAAGGACAACGTTGTGCTCGTAACAGATCCCGTTTATCCCGTATATGTTGACTCGAACATTATGGCCGGCAGAAAGATTGTTTATGCCGCATCAAACGAGGAGAACGGCTTTGCGGCTCTTCCCGACAAGAGCGTAAAGGCTGATATAATCTACCTTTGCTCACCCAATAACCCCACAGGCTCTGCCTACAACGCAGAACAGCTAAAAATGTGGGTTGACTATGCGCTCGAAAACGACGCAATCATTCTCTATGACTCGGCTTACGAGGCGTTTATTACAGAGGATTTGCCCCGCTCAATCTTTGCAATAGAGGGTGCAAGAAAGTGCGCAATCGAGATGTGCTCGCTTTCAAAGACAGCAGGCTTCACAGGCACACGCTGCGGCTACACAATTATCCCCAAGGAGCTTGAGCGTGACGGTCACAACATCTACGCTACGTGGTACCGCCGTCAGGCTACAAAGTTCAACGGCGTTTCGTGGCCCGTACAGTGCGCCGCAGCGGCTGTATTCAGCGAGGAAGGTCAGAAGCAGATTAAGGAAAACATTTCTTACTATCAGGAGAATGCAAGAATTATTTCTTCTGCACTTGACGAGCTTGGCATTTACTACACAGGCGGCAAGAACTCGCCTTACATCTGGCTCAAGTGCCCCAACAATATGGGAAGCTGGGAGTTCTTTGACTTACTCTTAAAAGAGGCAAACGTAGTTGGCACCCCCGGTGAGGGCTTCGGCGAAAACGGCGCAGGCTACTTCCGTCTTACCTCTTTCGGCGACAGAGAAAACACAATTGAGGCTGTTGAAAGAATCAAAAAGCTTTTTTCAAACCTTTAATTCATAGAAAAATCAGTCGGTGTACCCTTGACAAGTACACCGACTTTTGTTTTAGTATAAATTAAAAATTTATCATATTATTTTATCTTTGCCCGTCTATTGACATATATCGCCAATTTCTGTAGAATTATATAGAATAAAGGCGGGTGGTTTAATGTTCAAAGCGTTTTATCCTTTTGCATATGTTGAAAGTATTTTTTCGATAGACTATAAAAAGCTGTTTAATAAAGGATATAGAGGAATTGTTTTTGACATTGACAATACGCTCGTCCCTCACGGAGCTGATTCAACAAAGGAAACAGACGAGTTGTTTAGAAACATTCAGAAAATAGGTTTGAAAACTCTTCTTCTGTCAAATAACGATGAAGAAAGAATCAGGAGATTTATAAAAAATATCGACTCTCTTTATATCTGCGACGCTGATAAGCCGAAAACCGACGGCTATTACAAAGCACTTGAAATGCTGAATATGGAAAAAGAAAGGGTTATTTACATCGGCGACCAGATTTTTACCGATATTTACGGGGCAAACAAGTGCGGAATAGATAATATACTTGTTAAATATATAGGCTATTATGACGGGGAGAAAATCGGCATAAAGAGAAATCTTGAAAAGATTGTTCTTAAATTTTACGGAATAAACAAAGCCTGCAAAAACAGACTGGGGGATATATTAAAAGAGGAGGAAATATAAATGTTGTGGAATAAGGATAAGCTTTTTTGCGACATTAACCCAACTTGCTACGCAATTTCTCTGCAAAAGGAGATTTTAAAACGCCATATTAAAAATTTGACCGGAAAGGAAAAATTTGCCAAAACAATTAAGAATGAAAAACTGCCCAATGTTGTTTCAAGCCACAGCTCAAATCTGATAAAAAGGGGCAAGGGAATCGACATAACGCTTCAGGAGAACAAAGCCGTGAACATTAAGCTGTCGTGCAGTAAAATTAACGGAATTGTTATTCACCCCGGCGAGGTTTTTTCATTCTGGAAAACAGTCGGAAATACAACAAAACGAAAGGGCTACAAGGACGGACGTGTTCTGGTAGGCAACAGAATTGAACTGGGAATCGGCGGAGGCCTTTGTAATCTCGGCAACACGATTCACCTTCTTATTTTACATAGTCCCATGGAGGTAACAGAGTTTCATAATCATTCCGACGCACTCGCTCCCGATGAGGGAAAACGAGTTCCGTTCAGCACGGGAACCTGTATCAGCTATAATAACGTTGATTACAGATTTAAAAATAATACTGATCAGAATGTTCAGATTCTTGTCTGGTGCGAAAATGAAAAGCTGTATGCAGAGTTGAGAAGCGAGAGAGAATTTCCGTGGAATTATGAGCTTGTTGAAGAAAATCACCACTTCAAAAAGGAAAAGGATAAGTATTACAGAAATTCAAAGATATATAAAAGGGTTATTGATAAGGAAACAGGAGAAGAGGTAAACAGAGAGCTTGTTCTGGATAATCACTCCGAGGTGCTTTTTGACTATGACCTTATTCCAAAAGAACAGATAAGAGAGTAAACAGATATTAATATGAAAAGAAAGGCAGGAATTACCTGCCTTTTAGACTGTCGAAAAGTAGTAACTTTAAATTTAGAATAATCAACTTTTGTGATATAGCCAAGCCTTCCCTTGAGGGAAGCCTTGGCTATAATGGCAAAGTATTATTTCATATATTCACAGACCTTATCTATTTGTTCGCTGAAAGTACCGCCAAATCTGTTTTCGAAAAATGCACTTCCTATAGTGAATGCCCACGAGGAAGCGTCTTTCAGTTCATCAAGTCTTTCGTAGCTGTTTACACTTCCTGCGATGCATACAGGAGCGTTTACCTGTGAAACAAATTCTTTGTTAAGAGTCACTGCGTCGCCTGTAAATCTGTATCCTAATAAATCAAAGCCGTAAACACCTTTGTTCAGGTAGCTGTTGGCTTCGTCAATCATTCCCTGAATAGTACCCTCAAGTACTGAGGGTCTGCCGGTAACCTTTCCGACAAAGGGCATATATTTGAGATTATTCTCTCTGCACAATTCATTTACAGAGTCAAAATACATTGTTCCCATAAGAATATCGCATCCGCATTCAACAGCCATTTGGGCACCCTCAATACACTTATCTTCCGTATAAGCAACAACTTCAAGAACTGTTGTTTTTTCGCATTCTTTCATAAAAGCATACAGCTTTTTCATCTGCTCCAAAGGAAGCGGTGATTCCTTAAATCCCCAGAACTTTGCTTTGGAATTTTTACATTGCTCAAATATCTCGTGTGCGTTTTCAACCGTACAGTCGTTATAAGTCAGCATTACAATTAATTCCGGATTTTTCATCTTATGTATCCCTCTTTTTCCCCTTTATTTTTTAGGGCAAATCGTACCGCCGCCAACAACATAATCGCCGTCGTAAAGAACAACTGCCTGACCGTAGGAGATTGCCCTCTGCGGTTCGTCAAATACAATGTGCAGGGTGTTCTCGTCAATCTGCTCAACTACTGCGCTTTGCTCACTCTGATTGTACCTTACTCTTGCTTTGACCTTTATCGGCTTGTCGATTCTGTCGCAGGTAATAAGGTTGATGTCGGTTGCATAAAGCTCACGTGAGAAAAGTCCACTGTTTTCGCACAAGATTACCTCGTTTTTACCGAGGTCTTTTTTCTTGACGTACATCGGGTGGGGGAGAGCAAGTCCGAGTCCCTTTCGCTGACCTACCGTATAGCGAATAATTCCCTTGTGTTTGCCCAGCACCTTTCCGCTTTCGTCAACAAAATTTCCGTGAGGATATGTCCTGCCCGTGTACTGCTCGATAAACTTTGCGTAATCGCCGTCGGGGACAAAGCAGATGTCCTGACTGTCGTGCTTGTGAGCGTTGATAAGTCCGAGCTTTTCTGCAATTTCACGTGTCTGCTCCTTTATCATATTGCCGAGCGGAAAGAGCGTTTTTGCAAGCTGTTCCTGCGTGAGCGAATACAGCACATAGCTCTGATCCTTTGAAGAATCGGCAGATTTTTTCAGCAGATAACGTCCCGTTTCGGCGTTGTGCTCAATCACCGCATAGTGTCCCGTAACAACATAATCAAATTCAAGCTCCTCGGCTCTGCACATCAGCTTTTCAAATTTAATATATCTGTTGCAGTCAATGCAAGGATTCGGCGTTGTGCCGTTTTCGTATGCATTGATAAAACGTGAAATTACGTTTTCCTTAAAGCTGTCTTTAAAATTATAGACGTAATATGGGATTCCGAGCTTGTAACATACGCTTCGTGCGTCGTCAATATCATCAAGCGAACAGCAGGTCTTTTCTTTCTTTTCGCCTATGTCCTCGTTGTCGAAAAGCTTGAGCGTAATTCCCGTTGCCTCAAAACCCTGTTCCTTTATAAGATAAGCGGCTACAGAGCTGTCAACTCCGCCGCTCATCGCAATTAATGCCTTTTTTGTCATATTATATCATCAACCGAGCCTAATCATTTCATCAATACATTTTTTAGCGTCTTTTATTGTCTTATCATCAAGAGTAATTTCCTCGCCGCCATTGCCTGCAAGACAGTTGTAAACGTCAACAAGCGTAGTTGCCTTCATATTCGGGCAGATGAGCTTATGTGTGAGAATATAGAAATTCTTGTCGGGGCACATATACTGCAAATGCTCTGCAATACTGATTTCCGTACCGATGATAAAGTCCTTCTTGTCGGAGTTTACCGCATAATTCATTATTCCCGATGTTGAGCCGACATAATCAGCCATTGCAACAACCTCGGGCGTACATTCGGGGTGAACAAGAAGCTCTGCGTTCGGATACATAGCCTTTGCTTTTTTAACATCGTCGGTATTAACGCAGGCATGAATCGGACAGCCGCCGTTTAAAAGCTTGATGTTTTTATCGGGACACTGCTTTGCAACATAGTCGCCGAGATTGCAGTCGGGAATAAAGAGAATGTCCTTTTCGGGCATATTATTAACAATTTTTACGGCAGACGAGCTTGTTACGCATACGTCGCAGATTGTTTTAAGGTCAGCCGTTGTGTTGATATAGGCAACAACAGCGTAATCGGGGTACATTTCCTTTACCTGAGAGATAAGCTGCCTGTCCATCTGGTCAGCCATACTGCAGCCTGCTGTGGGCTGAGCAAGGTAAACGGTTTTTTCGGGAGAAAGAATCTTGCAGGTTTCAGCCATAAAGCGAACGCCGCACATAAGAATATTTTTGTTCTCAACCTTGCTTGCGTCAACGCTCAGCTTGTAGCTGTCGCCTGTGAAATCGGCAATTTCAAGAATTTCGTGAGCCTGATAGCTGTGTGCAAGAATGCACACGTCCTTTTCCTTTTTGAGTTCGTTTATTTTCTGCTGAAGCTGTGCGATATTCATATAAAAAATCCTTTCGAAAGAAGATGTTAAATTATTAAATCTATTATACAATTACGCCTTGGTTTATGCAATAGAATCGGCTCGATTTGTAAAGTAATTTGACATATTAACAAGAAAACGCAACAAAATTTGTACAAAATTAAACCAAGTTTCTTCAATTTCGCTATTTACACAACAAAAATTATGTGATATAATTAATTTGATTTTAAAAAGAAAAATATGTTGTTATTATGCAATTTAGACAGTATATTAATAGGAGGAGATAAAATGAAAAAGATTGTTTCCGTTTTATTTGCAATTTTAATGGTTGCATTTGCTACAATTCCTGCATTCGCAGCCGAAAGCCCCGTAGCTACTACTGCACCTGCAACTACTTTTAAGTACGAAGTTGACGTTATTCCTTCCGAAGGCGGCGACGGCAGTTACGAGTTCACAACTGATATTGATGAAAACGGCGAACAGCACGTTCACATTATTCCAAAGCCAAACCTCGGTTATACGTTCGACCACTGGGAAATTGACGGTCCCTACAAAACCGACGATAAGCTTACAGATCCCGAGATGGATCTTGTTATCACCGGCGACATTGATGTAAAGCCTTACTATAAAAAGAAAGGTACTTCAACTGTTGAAACAGGAACTGTAAACAGAGATGTTAATAAGACTTCCCCCCAGACAGGTGCTAACGACGTGCTTCCCTACGCAGTAATTATGCTTTCGATTGCCGCTTGCGGTGCCGCTGTTGTAATGCTCGTAAGAACAAACAAGAGCAAATAATTAATTGGTTTAAATTGCAGCCCTCGCAATAGCGGGGGCTGTTTTTCTTTTAGAAACAGGTTGCTTTTATTTAGACTCAAAGGTTTGCTGTCAGCAGAATTATGTGTACGAATTGAATGCAATACTTTTATTTGATTAAATCGGTTGCATCTTTCCGTAATATTATTGAGCGTTTGTTTTGCAATTAGTAAAAATATAGGTAAAATTTAATTTATTTTATCAAATTATTGACAATATATATAAAAAATGATAAAATATTTTTGATATAATGTATTATAGATTTGTTTATCAGATATTGGTATAAGATTCATTTGATCGACGGTTGCACACCGTTTTCTAATGAACTGTCGGGTGGTAAGTTGATGAAAAGGAAAAAGAATGTTGTTTTAATTTCTATAATCGTACTTTTCGCAATTGCGTTTTTATGTGCGTGCGCCTACGTTGTAATCAAGGGTGTTCTCAACAGCGAAAACAGAAATGAATATAATAATATAGCGAGCTCTTATGCAGGAGAATTGTCGCAGAGCCAAAGCAGTACAGAGATAACTGCTCCTACTGAAATCGACATAAAAAAAGCTGAAAATCCAGTTGATTTTGATTCGCTTATTAAACAAAATCCCGATATTTATGCGTGGATTTACATTCCCGAAACGAATATAAATTATCCTGTTTGCCGTCACGCAAGCGATGATAATTTTTATCTTGACCATGATATTTATAAGAACTACAGTTATGCCGGTGCAATTTATTCACAATTTTGTAACTCAAGGGATTTTGATGACAGAGTAACTGTGCTCTACGGTCACAATATGGCTGACGGTTCTATGTTTGCCAATCTGCATAAATTCAGGGATAAAGATTTTTTTGATAAAAATAAATATTTCTATATATATACCGAAAGCCGCAAGCTGACTTATGAGGTTGTGTCTGCGTTTGTTTATGATGACAGGCACATTATGAATTCTTTTGATTTCTCTGATGATAAGGTTTTTAAGGATTACCTTGATATGATTTCAAATCCTCGTTCAGTCAGCAGCAATACAAGAGAAGGGGTTAATCTTGATATTGATGATAATATTGTTGTGTTGAGCACGTGCCTTAACAGCGGCGAAGGACGTTATCTTGTCCAGGGGGTACTGATTAATGACGAACAAACTAAATGATGAAATTTTTAATGAGCTTTTAGATGATGAAAGCAAAGCAAATATTAATACTGTTCAAAACGATGAGTGTATAAGATTAGAGGGAAAAAGAAAACCTGTAAAAAACGATGATAAAACAATTAATGATGACATAAATGATTATGTTTTTACAAAGCCGCATAAATCAAAAAAGCGTAAATCAAAATCACACAGCAAGCCGAACGGCGATGAAAATATAGAATATGTACAAAGCAGCAGAGGACATTATAAGTCAAAGCCTCGCAGAAAGAAAAAACGGCTAAAAAAAGTTCTGATAAGTATTGGTTGTGTTTTCCTTTCTCTTATACTTCTTGTTGTCGGAACCTTCACATATCTGTTTATAAAGGGCAGTAGCGAGCTTCTTGACGGCAACTACAGCATTACAGCACCGCAGGGCGTTGAAACACAGAATGACGGTGAATTTGTAGTCTATAACGGAAAAACATATCAGTATAATAAAAACGTTACGAATATTCTGTTTATGGGTGTTGACAAGCGTGAACTTCAAAAAACGGAAGTACAGGGTACAGGCGGACAAGCCGATGTTATTGTACTGCTTGCCGTTGACACTAAAACGGGAAAAATTTCAATGATAAATATTTCACGTGATACAATGACAGACGTTACCGTCTATTCGGCAAACGGAGGCTACGTCGGAAGTGAAAAGCAGCAGCTTTGCCTTTCATATGCGTACGGCAACGGAAAGGAAACAAGCTGTGAAAATACTGTTAATTCGGTACAAAGGCTGTTTTACAATATTCCTATAAAGTCATATCTTGCGCTTGACCTTGACGGAATTTCGGCAGTCAACGACAGTATAGGCGGAGTTGACGTTACATCGCCCGAAACTATAGGCAGCTTTGTTCAGGGGCAGAATTACCACCTTGAGGGTGAGCTTGCCGAGTCGTTTGTACGTTCAAGAAGCCACGAGAGTGCAGATGCAAACACTTTAAGAATGCAACGCCAGCAAATTTATGTAAAACAATTTATGGATAAGGTTATTTCTGCAACGAAGAAACAAATCACAACTCCGGTTGATTTGTTCAATGCCTCATCTCCGTATACCTGCACCAACCTCAATCCGTCAAAAATTTTGTATCTTGCCCAGTCGGTAGTTTTGAGCAACGGTATGTTGGTTGAAATGAGCACCGTTCCGGGTGAAGCAAAAATGGGTGAAACCTACGCCGAATACTATGTAAACGAGAGCGAGTTTTACGAGCTGTTTTTAAGTGTCTTTTACAATCAGGTGCAATAAATTAAAAAATAGGCTGTAACAGTCAGCGGACATTCCGAGTGTGCTGTTACAGCCTTTTCTGCTGGATTTATTTTGTGAGGTAAACGATAATTTAGCCGAGCACCTCGGCGGGCAAATCGAGTGGAAAAGTTGGTTTGTTTGGAAAAATTGTAGCTCGAATTTTAAGTTGATATGTAGGTGACGTTT
>DKWR01000010.1:0-5604 GCA_002491825.1 Ruminococcaceae bacterium UBA7147 | reverse complement strand
CGTCCCCTACGGCGATATAGGAAAAGTTTGTTTTTAATCGTAGGGACACGGCGTGCCGTGTCCGCAGTGGGAATCAGACTTTACCGATTAAATCGTAGTTTTAGAGAAAAACTCACATTTTCGTAAGGCACGGCTTCCCAGATGTCCCGAAACGTTGCCGATATATCTATCACCCCGAGGAAACCAAATCTTTCCAAACAACACGCATTATTACAAATTCGGAGCGTAGCGACCATTAATTACGCATTCCGAATTACGCATTCCGAATTAAACTAGATTATCGTTTAACTCTAATAAATAAAAAAATATTCCTTTATTTCCTCGAATCAAGAAAGTCCTGCAAAATTATCGTTGCCGCAACCTCGTCTACAACATTCTTCCGCTTTTTGCCTCTTGTGTTTGTCGTGTTTAAAAAGTTGTGCGCCGTAATTGTTGTACCTCTCTCGTCCTGCATTACGGTTTTAATTCCCGTTATTTCTTCAAGCTCCTTTGCAAATGCTCTTGCGTTCTGTGCGCTTTCGCCCTCACTGCCGTCCATATTTTTCGGTAAGCCCACAACAACTAATTCTGCCTTTGTATCTTTGACAGCCTGTACCGCTTTTTCCATAAGCCTTTGGGGTGACTTCTCAAAAATAACCGTATAGGGAGATGCTAAAAATTCCGTTTTATCGCACACTGCAATGCCTGTTCTGGCTTTGCCGAGGTCAATCGACATTATAATCATAAATACATTCCTTTCAAAGCTGTGTTTATTCCATAATTATAAATCAAAATTTCATAATATACAATATGTTTAATAAAGCCGTTCTTGTCGGCTTTATTTTTTTAAAACTGACTTTTAGGGCGGGTAATAAATCCCGTTATTGAAATTTCTACAAAAGAATATAAAAATGCTCATTCACATAATGACAAAACGATTGCAGCCTTTATCATATAATAAACTTGCAACAACAAATCAACTGATTTTCGGTAAAAGGACGTAGAATATTATGGAAAGCACAAAAGCTTTGAGAAGAAAAACAAGCGACAACCGCAACGATTTTGTAAGAAACGGTGCTGTGAATTTTATTTACCTGTTATGCGGACTCCTTGTTTCAAGGGGAACGCTCCTTGGTACTCTTGCGCCGTTCGGAGCGTCATATGCGGCGGCAGTTCCGAAAAAATATCTTTTTTCATCGCTTGTCGGAACGGCATTCGGCTATATTTTGCTGAAACCGACAGATAGCTTCAGATACATAGCCGTCATAGTGGCAATCGGTGCACTACGCTGGCTGATGGGCGATATTGAAAAGGTAAGTAAGAGCAGGCTGTTTGCTCCGCTTGCCGCATTTCTTCCAACGCTTGCAACGGGAATAGCGTTGCTCTTTGCGAGTACAAGCACGCTTTCTTCCTTTGCGGACTGCTTTATCGAGGCGGTGCTTTCGGGTGCGGCGGCTTATTTTGTAAGCGTTTCGGTTCAGCTTGCTGACGAAAAAAGAGGAATATCCGCCTACACCAGACAGGAAACTGCAAGCCTTGTTATGACAGGCTGTGTACTGATTCTTGCGTTCGGAAGCCTGACATTTGAGAATATCTCGCTCGGCAGAATAATTGCCATAACAGCCGTTCTGCTCTGCGCAAGATACGGCGGAGTAAACGGCGGTGCAGTCTGCGGAGTTGCAACGGGAGCAGTTTTCAGCATTGCAAGCAGAGCGCAGGGCTTTGTGTGCGGCGGATTTGCCTTCGGAGGACTTATGGCGGGTATGTTTGCGCCTGTCGGCAAGCTCGGTTGTGCAATAGCGTTTCTGATTTCAAACGGAATTATGAGCCTTGCGTTCGGTCAAAATACACAGCTTGCCGCAGTTTTGATTGAAAGTCTTATCGGCTCGGTTGTGTTTATGATACTTCCGAAAGAGGTTGGCAATATAATTTCACCCGTATTTTCAAACGAGAAAAATTCTTCTCTCGGCGAAACATTGCGAAAGAATATCGTTATGCGACTCGATTTTGCGTCAAAGGCGATTTATAACGTGCGAAACGACGTAAATTCTGTTTCCGATAAGCTCAAGGATTTGTATTCACCAAGCTTTTCTGTAGTGTGCGAAAATGTGGAAAAAGAGGTCTGCAACAACTGCGGTCTTAAAACTTATTGCTATGAGCACCGACAGGGCGTTACAAGGGACGACTTTTTCAGGCTTGAAGAACTGCTCGAAGCGCAGGGAAGAATAAGCGAAAGCGACGTTGAGGACGCATTTGTAAAGAACTGCTGTAAGAAGGGCGAAATCGCACGCAGTATGAATTTAAACTACCGTGAATACCTCTCAGCAATTGAGGCACAGCGCAGAGTATCCGACGTCAGAGGCGTGGTAGCAGGTCAGTTTTCGGGCGTGAGCGACATTCTCAGCGACTTGTCAGATGAATTTAAGAACACAATGAGGTGCGATTTAGACAGCTCTGAAAGGATAATTTCAGCTTTAAGTGCACTCGGCGCAATCCCTGTTGAATGTATCTGCCTTGTATCTGACGGCGGCAGAATGAGCGTTGAGCTGGAGCTTTCTTCAAAGGGCGACAACAAGCTTTCAAAGGGCACAATTATGCGCGAGGTTTCAAAGTGCTGCGGCAGAAGATTTGATTTGCCGACAGTTACCTGTGAGGGCGACAGAATCAGAGCGGCACTCTGCGAAATGCCTGTTTACGACGTTGAAATCGGCTCTGACCAGCATATTGCAAATAACGGCAAGCTATGCGGCGACTGCCTTGATTATTTCAACGACGGCTTCGGCAAAACCTACGCCCTCGTCTGCGACGGTATGGGCACAGGCGGCAGAGCGGCTGTTGACGGAAATATGGCTGTGTCGGTAATGGGCAGACTTCTGCGTTCGGGACTTTCGGCAGACAGCTCGTTGCAGATTGTCAATTCTGCGCTTATGGTAAAAAGCGAGGATGAGTCGCTCTCAACGCTTGATTTGACGGGAGTTGATTTATACACGGGCAAGGTAACGCTGAAAAAGGCAGGCGCACCTGCAACCTTTGTACGGAAAAACGGCAGAGTAATGGTCAGAGAAATGCCGTCACTGCCTGTCGGAATTTTAAACGGAGTAAAATTTTCATCGGATACGATAAATCTTTCATCGGGAGATGTGGTGGTAATGGTGTCAGACGGAGTAATAACAGGCAACGAAAAATGGCTTGAAAAGCTTATCAGAAGCTGGAACGAGGGAAGCACGCAGGAGCTTGCACGTGCGGTAGTTGACGAGGCAATAAAACGCAGAGGTGACAGCCCCGACGACGATATAACGGCGCTTGCAATAAGAATTACAGACAACGAAATATAACGCTGAAAAGGGTGATGATTTGCAAAGTCAGTCATCACCTTTTGTTTATTCTGCTCTGTAAATCCGATTATAATTACAGACTAAAATAACTGTTTACTTTTATACTTTTATGTGTTAAAATTTTAGTGTATAAAAATTGCCGTAATAAGGGGGCAAATATTTTGAATTCAAAGCTTAAAAATGAGTCAACCGACTTTTTGTTTGACGCAATACTCTCACTCGATAACAAGGAAGAGTGTTACAGATTTTTTGAGGATTTATGTACAAGCGCAGAGCTTAAGGCAATGTCACAGCGACTTGTCGTTGCTAAAATGCTCACCGAAAAGAAGGTCTACACCGAAATTGTAAAGGAAACAGGAGCGTCAACCGCCACAATCAGCCGTGTAAAACGTGCGTTGTTTGATAACGACACCTACGGCTACACGCTTGTGCTTGACAAGCTGCTCGGCGAGGAAAACAAGTAATGGCAAGCTACGTTTCATTTGCTCGGTTCTACGACGGACTTATGGAGGACGCTGACTACGAAAAGCGATGTGATTATCTTATGGAGCTTTTCAGACGACACAATCACGAAACGGGAATAACGCTTGATTTAGCCTGTGGAACAGGCTCGCTTACACGTCTGCTCGCCAAAAAAGGCGTTGACGTTTACGGAGTTGATTCAAGCGCCGAAATGCTCAGCGAAGCAATGCAGAGGACGTACGAGGAAGGACTTGACATTCTCTACCTCAGGCAGAAAATGCAGTCGCTTGACCTCTACGGAACAATAAACACCTGCGTTTGCACCCTCGACAGCATAAACCACCTCACAAGAATTGAGGACGTTAAGAAAGCCTTTGACAAGGTCGGACTGTTTATGGATAACGACGGTCTGTTCGTGTTTGACGTGAATACCGTGTACAAGCATCGTGAGGTTTTAAAGGATAATACGTTCGTTTTTGAGAATGAAAAGGTTTTCTGCGTGTGGCAGAACTCCCCTCGTGAAAACGATATTGTCGACATAAGTCTTGATTTTTTCGAGGAGGAAAACGGCGTTTATTACCGTTCGTCCGAAAGCTTCAGCGAGCGTGCGTATTCAGATGAACAAATAAGAGAAATGCTCGAAAGCGCAGGTTTTAAGCTTGAGGCTGTTTACGGCGACCTGACCTTTGATGAGCCAAAGGAGAACGAGCAGAGGGCAATTTATGTTGCAAGAATGGTAAATTCAAGAAACAAGGAAATTTAAGGAGTATAAATATGGATAAGATAATCCGCTGTATTACAAGTGACGGAGCAATTATGGCGGCGGCAATTGACGCTTCTGACATAGTTTTCACCGCCAAAAAACTTCATCATCTTTCAAAAAGCGCAACAGCCGCACTCGGCAGACTTCTCTGTGCTACTTCAATAATGGGCGCAATGCTCAAGCAGGAGAATGCTACGGTTAATCTGCGTGTAATGGGTGACGGTGAACTCGGTCCCGTTATCGCTGTGGGCGACAGCAAGGGCAACGTAAAGGGATATGTCGGCAACGCTGACTGCCCGACGGAGTTTTACTCAAACGGCAAAATCAACGTTGCAAAGGCAGTCGGCAGAAAAGGCGTTCTCAACGTTATGCGTGACTACGGCACAGGTGAGCCGTATATCGGACAGGTTGAGCTCGTCAGCGGTGAGATTGCCGAGGATATTACAAATTACTACGCAACAAGCGAGCAGACTCCCACAGTCTGCGCCCTCGGTGTGCTTATCAATAAAGAGGACGGCGAGGTTATGCTTGCCGGCGGCTTGCTGATTCAGCTTCTCCCCGGAGCAGATGATTCGACAATTGATAAGCTTGAAAAGAATATTGAAAAGCTCGAACCGGTAACAACAATGCTTGCAAAGGGAATGAGCATTCTTGATATATGCAAAACTGCGCTTGAGGGCTTTGAGGTTGAGGTGCTCGACGAGTTTCCCGTTCACTATGCTTGCGGCTGTTCAAAGGAAAAGCTTGAAAGGTATTTCTGTACGCTCAGCGATGAGGACGTGCGCTCAATGGCTGACGAAAGCGGAGTTGCTACGGCAACCTGTCATTTCTGCAACAAGCGATATGTGTTCACAAAGGACGACCTTGAAAGAATTATCAGAGAGAAAAATCAGAAATAGCAAAACTACGTTTTGTCAAAAAAAAGTATGCCGAAAATTTTTTTGAATTTTTTGAAAAAAAGTCTTGACATTTTTGCTCGGATGTAGTATTATAATACTCGTCGCTGAGAGATACAGCAAAATGGCGAAGCGACAAAGGCATGTGGGAGCATAGCTCAGCTGGGAG
>DKWR01000072.1:6310-21559 GCA_002491825.1 Ruminococcaceae bacterium UBA7147 | reverse complement strand
ACATACACATACACCGTAAGATGCGTTGACAGCAAGGGCAATTTTGTAAGCGGATACAACAAGAGCGGAAAATCAAATCTTTTCCTTGCACCGCCGACAATTTCAAGCGTTTCAAAATCAGACAAAGGAAATCTCATAAAGTGGAACAGCGTATCGGGTGTTGCAGGCTACAGACTTTACAGAAAGACGGTAGGCTCATCGTGGAGCGTGCTTGCAGACGTAACCTCGGGCAACTCGTATGCTGATACTTCCGCCAAAAACGATAACATATATTCCTATACCCTGCGTTGCCTTGACAAAAACGGCAACCTCATAAGCTCATACATTTCAGACACGAAATACTACTATAATGGAAGTCTTGCAAACGGAAAAGTTACTGTAACCGGTGAAACCTATTACTTCTCAAACGGCCTTTTCCGTTCGGGATTACAGACAATCAACGGCAACAAGTATTACTACAATTCCTCGGGCATTCTGCAGAAGAACGGTATTGTAGGCTCCGACAAGGACGGCTGGTACTACGCTGACAAGAACGGCAAGATTGACTTTACCTACAGCAACGCAGTAACGCAGAACGGCAAGGACTGGATTGTAAGGAACGGAAAGGCAACCAAGGTTTCTACAAAATCCGACCGGACGTTGTTCAGAGCAATGAAAATAGTTGCAAAAATTACAGACAACAGTATGAGCAAATCGCAGAAATTAAAGGTTTGCTATAATTACGTAAAGAACTCCTATACCGAGTTAAACCCCAGAATACCGCACTATACCGGTAATGACTGGCCGATTATTTATGCAAACGATATGTTTGTTGACGGAGCAGGCAACTGCTTCAGCTACGCTGCGGCGTTTGCGTATATGGCAAAGGCAATAGGCTATGAAAATGTTTACTGCTGCAACAGCGGCGGTCACGGCTGGGCAGAAATTGACGGCTTGATTTACGACCCCGAGTGGAGCAGACACCACAGCAAAGAGTATTATGCACTCAGCTACAATACGACAAAAAACCCGAACTACAAGGGTGCTATTGCTCCCGGCTATTCCTGGATGCACGTAAAAATATAGTTATTCAGTTATTATCCTGAATAAGCAAAACGATAATTTAGCGAATTAACAATTAACAATGTACAATTAACAATTAAGGTCGAGTGGATAGGTTGGAATAAGTCATAAGTTTAGTGCCCGAATTAATTTATATGTTTAACCTCAATGTAGGGAACGGTCTTGACCGTTCCGATTACCTAAAAGTTATATGTAATCCTGCGGAACAGTCAAGACTGTTCCCTACACTTTAAAACAAAACGTCATCAATATATCAAAATTTGTTCAGCAAACAAACCTTTCCATACAACACGCAACATTACAATTTCGGAGCGTAGCGACCCTCAATTGTTAATTTTTAATTGTAAATTGTTCATTAATTATAGTTTAGCTTATCAAAATGGTCATATAGATAGTTTTTTATTAGCGGAGAGAGTAAATGGTCTTTAGTTCATTAGTTTTTCTATGTATTTTTTTGCCGACGGTATTTTTACTCTACACATTAGTACCGTCGCTCAAGTTCAGAAACGGACTTTTAATTGCGGCAAGTCTTGTTTTCTATTCCTACGGAGAGCCTGTTTATGTCCTGCTGATGATATTCAGCTCATTGCTCAACTACGTTTGTGCACGGCTTGTATCTTCAAAAAACGGCAGGGGCAAGGCGGCACTTATTGCGGCGGTAATCATCAACCTCGGAATACTCGCAGTGTTCAAGTATTCGGCGTTCTTTGTTGACTCCGTCAACGCTGTAACGGGACTTATGATTCCCGTTCCGCAGATTGACTTGCCCATAGGAATTTCGTTTTTCACATTTCAGGCATTGTCATATGTAATCGACGTTTACCGCAAAACGGTTGAACCTCAAAAAAATTACTTCTATGTCTTGCTCTACATAACCTTCTTCCCACAGCTTATTGCAGGACCTATCGTAAAGTACAGGGATATAAGCGAGCAGATTGTTGCAAGAGAGCAGAGCGTTGAAAAGGTTGCCGAGGGTATGCGCCGCTTTATCTGCGGACTAGGCAAAAAGGTGCTCATTGCAAATACAATGGGACAGACAGCCGACATTATTTTTTCGGCAGGCGACGGCTATATGTCAATTCTGACAGCGTGGCTCGGCGCATTGGCGTATCTTTTCCAGATTTACTACGACTTCTCGGGCTATTCCGATATGGCGATAGGACTGGGAAAAATGTTCGGCTTTGACTTCAAAGAAAACTTCAACTACCCCTACGGTGCAGTAAGCGTGCGTGACTTTTGGAGAAAGTGGCACATATCGCTTTCAACCTGGTTTAAGGAATACCTCTACATTCCGCTCGGCGGCAACCGCAAGGGAAGATTGAGGGCAGTTCTTAACAGACTGATTGTGTTCTTCTGCACAGGACTCTGGCACGGCGCAAGCTGGACTTTTGTAATATGGGGCTTGTATCACGGTGTTTTCCTGTTGCTTGAGGAATTTATCCCCGTACTCGGCAAGCTCCCGAAGGCGGTTAATCACATTTACACACTCCTTGCGGTGACGGTAGGCTTTGTGATTTTCAGAGCCGACACAATAACACAGGGCTTTGATTTCATCGGCAATATGTTCGCAGGATTTACTATCACCGAACAGTCGCTGTCGCTTGCGCTTACACAGCTTACCCCGTGGTTCATTGTTATGCTTGCGGCTGCGATAATCGGCTGTGCACCGATAAAGCCGATTGCGGATAAATTCAGAGTAAGCACCACAGGTGCTTTGAGCAAAAAGCAGAGCGTGGCGCAGATTGTGCTTTATGTGCTTGCTTTTGCACTTCTTTTCTGGTGTATAATCAGATTGTCGGGCACGTCCTACAATCCGTTTATCTACTTCAGATTTTAAGGGGGCGGCGATATGAAGAAAAAAGTATTTTCGGTTATTTTTACAGCCGCCTGCCTTTTGTGCTGTGTGATTCCCTTTGCGGGAATGGCGGTTGCCCCGAGCAACGAAGCCGTTGGCAACGAACAGCAGACAACGCTTCCGTCGCTGAATACAGAGGACGGAGGCTTCAACGAAAAATATCTTCAACAGCTCGGCGATTATTTTTCGACTCACTACGCATTCAGACCGCAGATTATTTCGGCTGACGCTGAAATTCAGTCAAAGGCTTTCGGTACGTCAAACCTTGACTCGGTTATTGTCGGCAAAAACAATTGGCTTTACTACTCGTCAACGCTTGACAACTACCTTGGCAGAAATCTTATGTCACAGCGTGCGATATTCAACACGATAAACAACCTTGAAATTACGCAGGAATATCTGAATGAAAACAACGTCAAATTCCTGTTTACGGTTGCTCCGAATAAAAACACGCTCTACCCCGAAAATATGCCCTACTATTACGGCAAAAAGGAGAGTACGGAAAGCAACCTGAAGAATTTTACTTCTTCGCTGAAGGACAGCAAGTTGAATTACTGCGATTTGCTCACTGTGCTTGAAAGCTATGACGAGGTGCTCTACCACGAGCAGGACTCGCATTGGAACAACAAGGGTGCGTTAATCGCCTACAATGAGATTCTTGACAAGCTCGGCAAAACTCACGAAAATTACGAGAACGCCAATGCGAGCAGGGCAAAGAGCTTTTACGGCGATTTGGGCAAGATGCTTTACCCATCAACCCAACAGCCCGAGTACAACTATGAATACGACATCAATCAGACCTATTCATATGTCACACCCACAAAGAGCGTTGAAGAGGCGTTGATAACTACCCAAAACGACCAGGCCTCGGGCAGTCTTTATATGTACCGTGACTCGTTCGGCAACGCACTTTTGCCTTACTTTGCAAACGCCTACAACTCGGCGTATTTCAGAAAGGCATTCCCCGTAAATCTTGCGCTTGAGGTGGGCTTTCAGCAGAGCGATACGGTTATTTTTGAAATAGCCGAGCGTAACTTAATATGGTTTGCGCAGTCGCCTCCCGTAATTCCTGCAAAGGAGTTAAGCGTTCCTGCAAACCAAAAGACGTTTGATAACGAGTGGGACGTTAAGGCGGAGATTTCACAGGTTAATATGCAGTACGTCAGCGTGACGGGCAGTGTTTACAGCAGTTTGTGCAGTGATAACAGCGAGCTTATATTACTTGTAAACGACAAGGACGGCAAGAGCAGAGCGTTTGAAGCATTCACAACTTCAAGCGACAGCTCCGATTATTGTTATCAGGCATACATTCCTGCGGAATACCTGAGCACCGACTCGGTTGACGTAAGCGTAATAATAAAAAACGGCGATGAATATCTGTTGACAGAAAGTCAGAAAACCGATATTCAGCAGGCGGAAATTTAACGGATAAGGAGAAAGGTTAATATGAAAAGAAAGCCAATATCAGTTATAGGCGTTATTGCTCTGGTGCTTGCAATCTGCAGTACAATGTTCTGTATGACAGGCTGCGGAACAGATGTAAAGGTTAAGATAAACGACTCGGGCGTTACAACCGAGGCAGACGCCAACACCGATATGACGGTAAAGGAAATACTCGAAAAAGCAGGAATTACTCTCGGAGATAAGGACGAAACAGAGCCAAAGGCTGACGAAAAGCTCGGAGAAGCAACGGAAATTACAGTAAAGCGTTACGCAAAGGTAACGGTTAAAAACGGTAAGGATGAAAAGACAGTTGAGCTTGTAGGCGGTACTGTTGAGGACGCTGTTAAAAAGGCAGGCTTTAAGCTTGACGACAGCGTAGCGTGTGACGTTGACAAGTCGTCATATCTCAATGACGGAATGACAATTACCCTCACAAACAGCATTGAGGTAACCCTTACGGCTGACGGCAAAACAAACAAGTGCAAAACGATTGCCGATACGGTAAAGGCATTCCTTGACGAGCAGAAAATCACTCTGGGCAAGGACGACGAGGTTTCTCCCAAGCTTGAAGATAAAATCACCGCCGGTATGAAAATCACCGTAAAGCGTGTTGAGTACAAGGAGAAAAAGGAAAAGGAAAGCGTTGCGTTTGACACAGAGGAACAGCAGAGCAGTTCATTAAGCGCAGGCGAAACACAGGTTACGCAGGAGGGCGTAAACGGCGAAAAAGAGGTAACATACAAGGTTAAGTATGTTGACGGCAAGGAAACCTCAAAGGAAAAGGTCAGCGAAAAGGTGACAAAGGAGCCTGTTAAGAAGATTGTGACTGTCGGCACGGCATCACAGAACAGCGCACCTGAAACTCCGCAGCAGCCACAGCAGTCGCAGAATGATAATCCGCAGTCAAGTCAGGCACAGCAGGGCGGCAAGACGGTTGTTTCAAAGCAGGCTGTTTACGACTGCGACGGCTCGGGACACGGCTATTATGAAATAACATACTCGGACGGCTCCAAAGAATATGAGGAATTTTAATTAATTGAATATTATAAAAAGTCATAATAAGCAGAAAATTTATAATTTATACAACAAGACTTTGCCATTATATCCAAGGCTCCCCTTTGAGGGGAGCTGTCATTTTGCTTGCAAAATGACTGAGGGGTGGAGATGAACTTTTACTAATATATACAAGTTCATCTGACCTGCCACCCTTCCGTCACAGCGATAAATCGCTGCGCCACCTTCCCTCAAGGGAAGGCTTGGCTATATCTCAAAAGTTGACTATTCTAAATTTAATGTTACTATTTTTTCGACAGTCTGAAAAATCCGACGTCTGCGTTAGACGTCGGATTTTTGTTTGTGTCATTAAATTATAAGAATATACGGATTTTCGCCTGCGTTAAGCTTTGCAAGATAAGCAAGCACCATATTTTCCGATGCGGCAACGCAACCGTTTGTCGGGTTACTGCCGATGTGGAAGAATATTGCCGAACCCTTGTTATATTCTGCGGGAGTGTTGTAATTGATAACAAACCCATATTTATAATTCGGTATTGACATCATATGCTCGGCACTCTTCCAGTCCTTATCGGCAACGCCCTCTACACGCTGATTGTAGAATTTTGAATCAGGGTCGTCAACCCAGTATGTATCATTTGTGATTTTAAATGTATTTAAACCTGTGTACGGAGCATTGTACTGATAAAATGCACTTCCGATTGAATAAAATCCTTTCGGAGTTCCGCTGACCTGTTCCGACATATACTTAACCGTACCTTCGGAACCGACAAAGCCTGTACACGTCAGATTCTCATCTTTTGCCCATTTTTCGTTTGTTTTCTCATAAAACGAAATATTAGCTGTCGTTCCGCCTGAATTAACAACAATAAGCTGGTTGGTGTTTACTGCGTCAAGCGTATCGGAATTGCAGTTCCCCATATTTAACAGAGTCTGAAGCTCCTGCGGTATTTCAGACGGTTCAGTCTGATTTTCGGAAATGCTCTCATACTCGGTTGTTTCTTCGGCAAAGGTTGTAACTTCCTGCGTTGTTACTTCTGTTTCGGCAGAAACGGTTGACAGTTGCTTTACGGTGTCAGCAGTTGCAATTGAAGTAGTTTGTAGTTGTTCTTCCTTGTTATCGTCGTTTGTTTCGCCCGATGCAATAAACAGTATAATTCCGCCTATCAGGAATGCCGAGGATATAATTGCAAAAAGAACGCCGATAATCTTATTCATACTGACATCTTGGAGTGAAAATTTTTTCCTCATTAATTTACCTCTGTAATGATATAAGGATTTTTGCCGCTGTCAAGAAGATTGAGCAGTGTCGCCATATCGGACGAGCTTATGTCAATACAACCGTACGTCGGGGCAATACTGTAGTTGCATCCGCATATTGTTATTGCTGAACTTTTACCGGGAATTACTCCGCTTGAACTAAAGCCGTTTCCGTTGTGTTCAATGAAGATAAGTGCGTTATTTTCGCCTGAACATATTTTTTCACCTGTACGGTCATAGTGAACAATAGACGGTAACTCGTATTTTTGAAATATTTGGTTGTAATATTCAGGGTAATTTTCATCATCACATATTACTGTATCTTCGTTAACTGTTCGAGTATTTAGATTTGTATTTACACTATATTCTGATAAAACAACGCCAAGAGGAAATGTGCCGAGAGGAGTACAGTTGTTACCTTCGTTGTTGCTGCTGCTTATGCCATCCTGTCCGACAGTTGCGTCACACTCGAAGCCTGATACCCATTCGCCGTCTTTCCAATTGTATAATTTCAGCGTTGCGTAAGATGAGCCCGGGGAGGCAGAAACAACAACTTTCTGGTCATACGGTTCGGTATTCACACTCGAGCCTTTTGAAACATAAAGCATTACAGTTTCGCCTTTATTAATTAGTTGTCCCGATTCAATGCTCTGTCTGATAACATAGTCCTTTGCAACATCATTGCTTGACTGCTTGGTTATCTCAACTTTAAATCCTGCTGACTCAAGCTCTTTTTTTGCATCAGACAGCTTTTTGTTCTCGACATCTATCATATTTATTCTGTCGTCAATTGTAGTAGGAATTTCGGCTTTCCCATCTGTTACTTTTTCATCTGCCGACTCCGAAACGGTTGTGGTTTCTTCTTTTTGATTATCGTCTGACGTATTCATAGTGACAAGCAGAGCAGTTATCGTTGCGACTGCGGCTACAATAACTATCGTAAGAATAATCATTACGATAATTAATGCTTTATTGTTTTTCTGCGGTGGATTGGGCTGTTGCGTATATTGATTTTCATTTAAATCTCTGTTCCCGCTGTAGACATTGTCGGTTTCATAAGCCGAATCCGCAAACATAGTCTTGTACTTTTCGTCAGCCGCTTTTGTCTTGTAAATGTCGTCAATGGCTGAAGTGTTGCCTGCGTTCTTTAAATTGAACTGTTCATTCTTGAGCGCCTTTTCGGTTATTTCAATAAGCTCCTCCATACTCTGACAGCGGTTGTCGTGATACACTGCAAGTCCATACATAAGCACGTTTTCAAGAGATGGCGGAATATTTATGCCAAGCTCTGACGGCTTTTTCAGTGTGTCGTTCTGACAGCGATCAAGAGAGTCAACGGGAGCTTTTCCTGTAATGCATTTATAGAGAGTGGCGCACAAGCCGTATACGTCAGTCCACGGCCCCTGATTGCCGTTACTGCTGTACTGCTCGTAGGGAGCATAGCCGGGCTTAAGAACAACCGACATTGTTTTCTGCTCTGCACCCGAAAAATATCTTGCCGAACCGAAGTCCATTAATTTCAGAGTGCCGTCCTCTGTGTACATAATATTATCGGGAGAAATATCCCTGTGAATAATTCCCTCTTTGTGCATTTTTTCAAGCGACTTCATAATTGGAATCATTAACTTAAATATTTCGCAGGCGTCAAAAAGTCCCTTTTCACTTGTGTGCTTTGAAAGAGTAACGCCGTCGATATACTCCATAATGATATACGCCGTATCATTTTCGGTAAAGAAATCTCTTACGTCAACAATGCCGCTTTCTTTTGAAAACTTTGCGATGCTCTTTGCTTCACGCAGAAAGCTGTCACGCCCTTTTTTGAAGTATTCGCCGTTGTTCTGATAATTCAGCGTTACCTTGTTTGATACGGTATTGTTCCTGTTGGCATATCCCGAGGGATAAAACTCCTTAATGGCTATTTTCAAATCCAAATTGAGGTCGTAGCCGATATATGTAATTCCGAAACCTCCCTCGCCGAGAGCGTTGCCGACAAGGTATTTGTTCTCAAGAATTGTTCCGGGAGCAAGATGGTGCGGAATATTATCAGGCGTAGATTTCTTTGCACAATGATAGCAATAATCGGTGCCCTCTTTTAGTTCGTTCATACAGCTGTAGCAATACATAATAATCCCCCTGCGTATTGATTTAATCAGAGCTACTGAATGATTATCGCCTGACGGAAAAGCGAATTATATCGGCTTTCAAAGGTTGCTTTATCGTATTTCCTTATATCACCGTAAAGCGGATCGGCAACCGAAACCGATTGATTATCATATCCGACAAGAACCATACAGTGTTCAGGCCTAAACCATGATAAATCTTCACCGTTGATATTCCACGTAACGCTGTAGTACCCAGGTTTGCAATCCTGCGTACCCCACACTATAACCGGAGTGTTCTTATCGACATACTTAAAAAGCTCACTTAACTCTTTTCCGGAAATATCGACAGCCTTCAGCGGAGAACCGTAAGCGTTTAAAACTTTGTTGGCGGCATTAACTATTACGGGAGAATAACAGCCGAAAGAATTTTCATCTCTCGGGTCCCCCACGAATGCTTCCCAAAAATTCACTTTTCCGACTTCGCCCTTGTCAAGATAATTGTCGGCTATTTCGCATTTATCGCAGTTAATTCCATAGAAATTCAGTACCATTGTAAGCGAAGTTACCTCACAGCCTGTCGGCAAATCGGGGTATTGACACAACGCAGTAAAGCCCTCTATTTTGCATTTGACATCTGTTAATTGTGAATTATTCAGTTGGCTTGTTTCGGCTGTCGGTTGCGTATCATCAGCTTGTAATGTTTCGTAATTTTCAGCATTTACAGAGCTGTCGGTGCTGAACGGAATTGTGGTGCTGATTTGTCCGGCAGAGCTTTTTACTTCGACAGTTGTGCTTGCTGTTGTTGTGTTATCGCTTTTTTCACTTGTTTCGGCATTGCCGCACGCAGAAAAAATTACAGCGACCACAAAAAGAAGAGTTATGCATTTTTTCATATATTACCTCGAATTAATCTGTACCATAGTTAAGAGGCGCATCAGGACTTGTTGCAAAATAAGATTTTAGTACATAGCCCGTTGAGTTGCCATATGACACAAAATAGAAATCGCCTGTTGCGCTTATATAGCTTACCTCATCACGGGTATAAATTTTGCAGATTTCGTCGGAATCTCTTGACGGAGCTTCTCTGAGCGTAGCATAATCACTTGCACAGCAGTACAAAGTATCCGATGGATGAAGTAGTGCGTTGCCATTTCCATAGTTAAGCGGAGCGTTTTTGTTTTCAGAGAAGAACTCCTTTAAAACATATCCTGTTTTGTCGCCGTATGAAACAAAATAGAAGTCACCCGTTGAACTGATGTATTTTACGCTTTCACGTGTTAAGATTTTTGCTTTTGCAAGACCTGTCCTTGACGGTCTGTCACGCAAAGTTACATGATCGCTTGCGCAGCAATATAAATAGAGGTCGTTGTCCGACTGTTGTACTGTCAGTGGCTCGGTTTCTTTTGGAGCTTTTGCTACATAAAGCATTACCGTATCGCCTTTGTTAAGCTGACGTCCCGGCTCTACACTCTGGCGGATAACGTAGTCCTCTGCAACAGAATCGGTTTCTTCAAATTTGGTTTCAACCTTAAGTCCCAATTTCTTGAGTTCGGATTTGGCGTCGGAAAGCTTTTTGCCGCTTTCGTCCGACATTATTACAATGTTACTTTCTGTTGTCGGAACAGCGGTAGTGGACGGTTCGGTTTCTTCCTGTGTAGTTTCTTCTGCTACCGTAGTTTCATTTTCGGAAGAGTTTTTCTCTCCTGAATTAAGAGAATTAAATATCACAAAGCCGACTATTGCAAGAGCGGCAATGACAGCTACAGCTATTCCCGATACTAATAATGCACGGCTCTTTTTCTTGGGAGCAGGTGCGTTATCGGTCATATTATGAGGTGATGTGTTGTTGAAAGCGTCCTTGTCTGCGTTGTCATAAAGTTTGCCATCACCGTAAGTATTATCCGCAAACATAGTTTTGTACTTTTCGTCAGCCGCTTTTGTCTTGTAAATGTCGTCAGTAGTTGAAGTGTTGCCTGCGTTCTTTAAATTGAACTGTTCGTTATTCAGCGATTTTTCGGTTATTTCAATAAGCTCCTCCATACTCTGACAGCGGTTGTCGTGATACACTGCAAGTCCGTACATAAGCACGTTTTCAAGAGATGGCGATATATTTACGCCAAGCTCTGACGGCTTTTTCAGTGTGTCGTTCTGACAGCGGTCAAGAGAGTCAACGGGAGCTTTGCCTGTGATGCATTTATAGAGAGTAGCGCACAAGCCGTATACGTCAGTCCACGGCCCCTGATTGCCGTTACTGCTGTACTGCTCGTAGGGAGCATAGCCGGGCTTAAGCACAACCGACATTGTTTTCTGCTCTGCGCCCGAAAAATATCTTGCCGAACCGAAGTCCATTAATTTCAGAGTGCCGTCCTCGGTATACATAATATTGTCGGGCGAAATATCCCTGTGAATAATTCCCTCTCTGTGCATTTTTTCAAGCGATTGCATAATTGGAATCATTAACCTGAATATTTCGCAGGCGTCAAAAAGTCCCTTTTCACTTGTGTGTTTTGAAAGAGTAACGCCGTCGATAAACTCCATAATGATGTACGCCGTATCGTTTGCGGTAAAGAAATCTCTTACGTCAACAATGCCGCTTTCTTTTGAAAACTTTGCGATGCTCTTTGCTTCACGCAGAAAGCTGTCACGCCCTTTTTTGAAGTATTCGCCGTTATTCTGATAATTCAGCGTTACCTTGTTTGATACGGTATTGTTCCTGTTGGCATATCCCGAAGGATAAAACTCCTTTATGGCTATTTTCAAATCCAGATTGAGGTCGTAGCCGATATATGTAATTCCAAAACCGCCTTCACCGAGAGCGTTGCCTACAAGGTATTTGTTCTCAAGAATCGTTCCGGGAGCAAGGTGGTGCGGAATATTATCAGGCGTAGATTTCTTTGTGCAATGATAGCAATAATCAGTTCCCTCTTTTAGTTCGTTCATACAGTTATAGCAATACATACTTTTCCCTCATTTGCAAAATTTATTCTGTTGCTTCAATTACCATACAGGTTATATTGTCAATACCGCCCTTATCTAAAGCCGCATTGACGAGCTGTATCGTATAGGGCTGGTTCGGTACGGAAAGAATATCGGCAATTTCCTTGTCACTGCACATATCATAAAGACCGTCGCTGCAAATCAACAGCTTGTCATTTTTATTGAGGGTGACAGGATTATATACTTCTGCGTCGGCATTGTTGTCGTCATTGTTCATACCTAAAAAAAGTGTAAGCATATGACTTTCGGGACTGGCTTCTGCCTCTTCCTTTGTAAAAATATTTGCCTCGTATTTTTTATTTGCAAGCGTGTGATCCCTTGAAATTCTGATAAAGTTACCGCTTCTGAACAGATATATTCTTGTATCGCCCATAGAGAACAAATGGATTTCGCTGTTATTAAGATATGCCAGAGCGAATGTACTTCCGCCACGGTTGAGCTTGTTTTCCGAGAGGAATTTTCTTATAAGCTGATTGCAGTTTGCAACATAGCTGCCAATGCTTTCCTCTGCCGGCTTGTTGCTCTTGACAAGATAGTCGAAGTATTCACAGGCAACGACAGCCGAAATATAGGACGCTTCAAATCCACCCTTTTCTCCGCCCATACCGTCAAACACTCCGCACAAAAGCGGTTCGGCAATTGCGTTGCCCTTTATATGCTGTGCGGGTTTATCATTGTTTTTTATGGTTTTGTTTATTACAAAATTGTCCTCGTTGACCTTTCTTACTTTTCCGGGGTTTGTAGAAAGATAAATATTATATTTCATTGAGTTTTCATTCAACATTTCAAGTCCTCCGATTAAAGGTAATAACAGCTTACGAATCTCTGTTTTTTAATTTGAGGCTTACTATACTTATAATTGCAAATATAAGAGTAAGTCCTATGCACCAGCCCCACGACGTAAGGAGCGTCTGAACATCATGGTTAAATATTTCATCAGTAGTTGCAATTGTTGACGGATCAAAATTAGGGATTTTTTCTGCAAGCTCTCCCGAAAGCTTTGACTCAAGCGAGTTTATGTCGCCTATACTTCCGAATGAAGCCATACCCCATTTACTGAATGTAACGTTTGCGGCGTACTTGGCAGATCCCGAAAGCTCAAACAGCACTCCGCTCATTATCAGCTGGATAATAAGCACAAACGGCATAATTTTCATAGCGGTTGTGGGAGTCCCCGAAAACGAGGATACCATTAAGCCGAGCACCGAAGAGCCGAAGGTCAGCAAAAAGATTGTGAAGAAGTATTCAATCAATGGGTTAAGCATAACTCCGTCGTCAAAGTCACTTCCGAAGAATCCGAATGAAATGCAGATTGCAAATATTATCAGGCTCTGCACAAAACACAGAACCGCCTGCCACAATATATGTGCGCAAACGTAGGAAGATAATTTTGTTCCCTGTCTGTATTCAGACCTTATAATATTATGTTCCTTACAGATGTTCTGAATTGAATTGAAAACGCCAATCCAGATACAGGCAGACGCAAGCGTGAAAAACCCTGACTTTGTATCGTCAAGATTATCAAACATATTTTCCGCAGTTACCAGCGCAACAATAAGAGAAATTATAATTGCAAAAACAACATAAATCCACGCTTTTTCACGCATAGCGATTCTTGCTGTCTTTTTAAAATAAACCCTTGTCTGTGTAAAAAAAGACGCATTATCCATTGTTAGCACTTCCTTTGAATTTGTTGATATAATAATCGGCTCTGCCTTTGCCGCCCTCGTGCTCGGGATTTATCTCAAGCATAATTTCCTGAAGCTTGTTTACGCCGAAAAAGTTAAGCGCTTTGTCGGGAGCTCCGAAAAATGCGAGGTGACCGCTGTTGTCAGTGCCGCTTTTGGCAAGCACAAGGACTTTGGTAAAGTGATAATTTCCCGTTGCTTTGTCAACAGCGTCGTCAGGCTCGTGAGAAATTACCATAACAATTTTTCCGCTCTTTGCAATATCGCTTAAAATATCCATTTGCTGCATTCTTGATGCGGCGTCAAGTCCGGAGTCGGGCTCATCACAAATGAATACCTTTTGAAATCCCACAAGCTGGGCGGCTACTGAAACTTTCTTTTTCTGACCGCCGCTGAGCTGTCGTATGAGATGATTCTGAAGATTAAGTACGCCGAGCGTATTGAGGATTTTGGCTATACGTGCTTCTTTTTCGTTCTTTGAATAACCTTTAAGTTTAATATCGGCAATATCCATCAGCGTTGTAATTACCTTATCGTTGTCCCTGAGGTTAATAAACTGGGGAACAAGACCTATCTGCGCCTTCATGGTTTTAAAATTCTCGTAAAGGTCCTGACCGTCAAGCATAACCTTGCCGTTTACCTTTCCGTCGCCGAGAATGGCGTTTACAAGGGTTGTTTTGCCTGCACCCGAGCCGCCGAGGATAAGGATGAAATCCTTTGTATCTGCTTCAAAGTAAATATCCTTCAGCAGAGTTTTCTTTTTAACGCCTACGGTTTTTTCGTATATCTCAACCGACAGACAGCCTGAACGCTCACCGGGATTGTTGTAGAGAATACTGTTGCCTTTGTAAATCAGCATAGTATTTGCAATTCTGATAACATCGTTGTCGTGAAGAACAGCACATCTGTCAACAAGTCTGCGGTTTACGAAAATTCCGTTCTGGCTGTTCTTGTCAAGAATCAGAGTTTCATAATTGTTTACCCTTATTTCAGCGTGAGCTCTGGACGCCATATCGTCGTTAAGGCACAATGTATTTTCAGGAGCTCTTCCGATTGTTATGCTTGGATAACCCGAAATGTCAATGCTTGTCCACTGTTCGTTTTTTTCAAAGCTTCTGCTAAAAATCATAAGTACAGCCTGAGGGTGGGGGTGCTCCAAATCGCTTCTGTCTATTCTGATAATATCTCCGTCAGAAAGACGAGCCGCCTTTGAACCTCGTTGATTGTACGGAAGGAGCTTGACGCCGTTGATGTATGTACCGTTCAGGCTGTTGTTGTCAATGTAGTAGTAGGTATCGTCGGAATCATCGTGGATAAATTCTCCGTGTGCACGTCCGACAATTTCCGAACAAATCCGTATATCTCTGTTCGATTCGGGGTAGTCACGACCGATAGTTGCACTGCCCGTTAATGAAATCATAACGGGCTTTTTGCGGTTGTCAATCACGAGCAGGGTTGCGGCTCTCATTGGTTTGGGAATAAACATTTGTGTTTTAATTTCAGCCATATTTTCACATCCGAACATAAATTAATGCTAAAAATCTTTTGAGTATAGACCTAATCAGGATTTCTTTTAGAGTTTGTAAAAAACTGCAATTGGAAAAATTAACATATTTATTTGAATATTTTATCACAATTTGACGATTTATGCAATAATTCAGCCGAAAAAATACAAGCAATTTACTATTTTTTTAAACAATTTATAAGAAAATTACAACAATAGGGTATCAGTATTAGTTGCTAAACGATAATTTAATGCGGAATGCGTAATTCGTAATGCGGAATTAATGGTCGCTTCGCTCCTAATTAATAATAGTGCGTGTTGTTT
>DKWR01000072.1:0-6002 GCA_002491825.1 Ruminococcaceae bacterium UBA7147 | reverse complement strand
TTTTCCTTGTGTTGGTTGATATATCGACAACGTTTCGGGACGTGTGGGAACCCGTCCCCGATAGTTTGTCAATACAAGTACAACGCTGTGTTCGGGGGTGTCGGAAGATTAATTCCGATAAATCATTAGCTTGTGCAAATCGCTTGTGATTCGCAAATTTTTATGTGAAGGAGATGTGATTATGTCATTACAAAAGAAAAAGTCATCAATTGTTAAAAAATGATAATTTCAGTTGCGGCAGGCTTTGCAGTCGGTTTTCTGTGCCTGTTTCTGAAAAGTATGCTGATGGGCACAGACGGTGCAGGAGCATACTTTGTAAAGTCGATGGGTTGGTTCAGCGTAAACCTTCCTGCACAGCAGGCTCAGGAAATTGTAACGATGGAGGGCTATAATCCGCTTGTAACCGTTGTCAACGCCGTTCCGTCAAATATGATTAACGCAATGTCAACCAACACGACAATTCTTTCGGTTGTAGTAATTGCAATTGTCCTCGGCTTGTGCATTACAAAAATGGGCAAAAAGGCTGACCCGATTAAAAATGTAATTCAGAACCTCAACGATATTGTTCAGATGTTCCTTGACTTCCTTATCAACAAAATTGCTCCGATTGCAATTTTCTGTATGATTTCAAGAGAGCTTGCCGTTTACGGATATGAATATATTTCCCCCACATTGGTATGGATTGCGTCAACAATTGTAATTTGTCTTGTTCTTGTATGCACAATCTATCCGATAGGCGTGTTCCTCACAACAGGTCTTAACCCGATTACTTTCCTTAAAAAGACTGCCAAAATCGGACTTTTTGCTGCGGCAACAAATTCATCAGCCGCAACATTGCCCCTCAACACCAAAACCTGTATAAACGAGCTTGGCTGTTCAGAGGAAGTAACAAGCTTTGTTCTTCCCACAGGTATGACAATCAATATGAACGGTACAACCGCAATGCATATGATTGCAATTACCTTTATCGGAACAGCGGCAGGAATTGACGTAACACCGATGACTTTGATATTGACAGCATTTCTTTCTATATGTACGGCTGTAGGTACTCCTGCTATCCCTGTAGCAGGTACTACGACGGTTTATGTTGTTATGATGGGACTCGGATTTAATTCCGAGCTTTGTATGATTGGTTACTCGCTTGTTCTTGCAATGAATTACCTGCCCGGTATGGCTGTAATTACCCTCAACGTAGTAGGCGACGCCGCTACAAACGTAATTGTAAGCCACAAAGAGGGCGCTCTTAACAAGGAAATATACAACAAAAAGTAATCACTGATTTGCTTATTACCGCTTTTCCATAATTTTATCCCAAAACCCCCGGGATAGGACAAACAGCTTCCGTGTAATTCATTTGCATTATACGGGAGCTGTTTTGCTATCTTGATAATTCAGCCTGCAAAAGCTATAATAATACTATCTACTGATATTAGTACAAGGCGGTGAAAAAATGAACAAAGATAAAAAGAGATTTCTGGAATGTCTGTCAATGCAGTATCCAACGATTGACAGTGCTGCAACAGAAATTATTAATCTTCAGTCAATTCTTAACTTGCCGAAAGGAACTGAGCATTTTCTCTCCGATATTCACGGAGAGTACAAGGCTTTTTCTCACGTTCTGCGAAACGGCTCCGGCGCTGTAATGAAAAAAATAAACGACGTTTTTGGTGATACTCTCACATCATCAGAAAAGAAAGAGCTTGCGTCACTTATTTATTATCCGATTGAAAAACTTGAGTATATAAAGTCGGAAAGTCTGAATACCTATGACTGGTACCGAACAACGCTTTACAACCTTGTGTCGGTCTGCCGTACAGTTTCGTCAAAGTACACACGCTCAAAAATCCGCAAGGCACTTCCGGACAGCTTTAATTATGTAATTGAGGAGCTTATCACAGAGAAAAAAGAGGTTCTCAACAAAACCGCTTATTACGAGGAAATCATCAATACGATTATTGAAATCGGATATGCCGACAAGTTCATTGAGGAAATGTCGAATCTTATTCAGCGCCTTGTAATTGACCATCTGCACATAATCGGCGACATTTACGACAGAGGTTCAGGCTCGCATTTTGTAATGGAACGCCTTTGCAATTATCACTCGCTTGATATTCAGTGGGGCAACCACGACGTTTTGTGGATGGGCGCATCGGCAGGGCAGACAGCCTGCATTGCAAACATTGTGCGCACAAGTCTTTTGTACGATAATGTGTCGGTGCTTGAAAACGGCTACGGAATCAGCGTTCTGCCGCTTTTGCTCTTTGCTATGAAAACCTACGGCGACGACCCTTGTACGCAATTTAAAATCAGGAGCAAAAACAGCGATATGTCTGAAATAGGGCTTGAAATGAAGGCGCACAAGGCAATTTCAATTATCCAGTTCAAGCTTGAAGGACAGCTTATCAGCGAGCATCCCGAGTATAAAATGGATAACAGAAAGCTTCTGCACAGAATTGATTTTGAAAATAAAACGATAGAGCTTGACGGCAGAGGATATCCTCTTGCCGACAGCAATTTCCCGACCGTCAATCCCGATTGTCCGTATGAGCTTACGGACGACGAAAAGGAAGTCGTAAGGAAGTTAAGATATGCCTTCGTCAGCTGTGAAAAGTTAAAAAAGCATATCAGCCTTCTGCTTAACAAGGGCAGTCTGTATAAGGTGACAAACGGCAATTTGCTGTTTCACGGTTGTATTCCTATGACTGCAGACGGTGGATTCCGCAAGACAGATATACTCGGAAATTCTCTCTGTGGAAAGGCTCTGTATGACAGTCTGGAAAGCTGTGCAAGAAAGGCTTTCCTTTCGGTAAACGAGCTGGAAAGAAAGCACGGCAGGGATATTCTCTGGTATTTGTGGAACGGAGCCGATTCTCCGCTTTACGGTAGAGATAAAATGACCTCCTTTGAAAGATACTTTATTTCCGACGAAAGCACCCATATTGAAACAAAGGATATTTACTATACCCTTATTGACAGCAGAGAAACTGCCGAGAAAATATTTGATGAGTTCAGCGTAAAAGGGGAGAACAGGCACATAATAAACGGTCACGTGCCCATACATCATCAGGAGGGTGAAAATCCCGTAAAATGCGGCGGCAGAGTTATAATCATTGACGGAGGATTTTCACGTCCGTACCACAAGGTTACGGGAATTGCAGGCTACACGCTGATATACAATTCATACGGACTTATGCTTACCGCTCACGAGCCGTTCCGCTCGGTCGGAGAGGCGATAAAAAACAGTACGGATATGCAGACGCACAGAGTTGCCTCCGAGGTAGCAGACAGAAGAATCCTTGTAGGCGATACCGACAACGGCGCAAAAATCAAGGAATCAATCAGCGACTTAAAAGAGCTGATTAACGCCTACCGTTCGGGTGAAGTTCGCCAGAACAAACACCGATGAGCTGATTTTATGTTAATCAAAAATTACTATTAACTGAATCCTTGAATAAAAAATGCTTCTGTTCATAAAATAGAACAGGAGCATTTTTGAGGTGACAAATTATATGTCGAGTGTACACAAAATAAATTTAAAACAACTTGCAATCAGTCTGGCTATAAGTCTTGGAACAGGCTTTTTATCGGGACTTGTAACTATGCTTGGAATGGAAAACTTTAAAAAAGCAAACAAACCGCCGCTAACTCCACCGGATTTTATTTTCCCAATCGTCTGGACACTACTCTTTATTCTGATGGGTATATCGGCATATATGATTTACCGAAGCGATAAACAGGGGAAATCAAAGGCACTGATTGTATACGGAATCCAGTTGCTTGTAAATTTCTTATGGCCGATATTCTTTTTCAATTTCAGTGCCTATCTGTTTTCGTTTATATGGATACTTCTCTTATGGCTGTTGATAATTCTGATGATTAAATTGTTTTATCCTATCAGGAAAACGTCTGCTCTGCTGCAAATACCTTATCTTTTATGGGTAACCTTTGCTACGTATCTCAATTTTGGCGTATATCTTCTGAATTAAAGCTATTGAGTCTATTGCTGCTGACTGTGTTATGCAAGAGCCTACAACCCCAAAAAGGCACAGAAAAACAGAGCAGGCAGCGAATTCAGTCACCGCCGATTTTCCTTTATTGTTCCGTTATTGTAATATCAGCAATATCCCTCCAATTTTCTTTTCAACGTTACTTTATCCAGAGTGTACTGCTTTTTTACTGAATCTGCATACTCGGCAAAAGCACGGCACAGGAACGGATGCTCTAAGAAAATCGTGAAGAACGGTGCTGTTAACCGGCTGACGGCAACACTTTTTTTGGAAATAATGAGCTGAACATCCAAAAAACTCGGTTCGGGCAAAGGATAAAATCTGTATTTTGTGTTGTCCAAAAGATTTATTATGTTTTTTGTGTGTTCTGCAAATTCCTGAGGAGAATAAGGCGTCGATAGAAATTCCGGATATATTTTTTCGTCAAATAAGTCCTCGTCCCTTGGCAAAGGCGCACACTCATGAAAGTGTCCCGACAACAACGCATTCTCAAAAAGGCATTTCATTTGCTTGTAAATATCTTTTGCATCATTTGCCTCGACTAATAATTCAGAGTGGTTAAAATATTCCGAAAAAAGATTTTCCGGCATTGAGAATACAGTTGGGCAACTGCTTAAAACCGTAATATCGGATGAATCCGATTCAAACAGAGAAAAATCAGCGGTTTTGCATACTCTGATAAGACGGTGAGCTTTGTCGAGAAGCGTATCAAAGAACTGACGGCACAGATTTATTCTTTCAGGTTCGGTTTCGTATATATAATTTCCGCTTTTGTTTTCCGTGCCGACAACATTGTTGCCGTAAATACATGCGTAGCCGGGGCACAAGAACAGTGTTGTTGAAAAATTCGTGTTGTTCTGTCCGTCGAGGTAAAATGATTCAATTTGTCCCGAAGGATAAAGAGGAAGCCAACTGCGAATTGCTTCGCCGATTTCAACCAGATTTCGTTCGATATTATGAATGATGTGAATTTTCACACCGCTTGTTACACACTGAATCATCAGCGACATCCATTTTTGTTGAAAGGCTTTGTCTGCGGTAATCCAATCTATATTTTGGTCGGAAAATAGATATAAATCCTTTTCTTTTCTTTCTATAACATTTCCCAGAAAGCGGAGAACAGCAGTTTGCAAGCCTGTTATTCCGTGATAGAGCGATTGATTGTCGCCTAAAGCCCTTTTGTCTACTACTGTTTCAAAGGACAAAGGAGGTTTTATTATATCAGCAGAAAACGAGCCGATTTGGTCTACCATACCCACAACAAAGGATGAAACCGTGCTGTCATCCGAAAGAAACAGCCAGGAATACAGCTCTTTTTCCCAATCCGTATCGTTATGGAGATTTTCGGGCGATATGTTCATTAATCTTGCAAGATTTGATAGGCGCTTTTGGTCTTTGAACCGACTGTAAAGAACACGGCATATTTTCTCCGTGAGTTTAGAGTTTGATACAGGTGTGCGCAGTCCGTTGCGGAAACGGCTAATATACGATGGGTCAATGCTCAGGAGCTTTCCGAACCGAACATTTGAAAATTCCGCCAAATCAAGTATTGCGGAAAAGCGCTGTCCGAATTTATCGTGGGTATGTAAAACCGTGGGCACTTCTTTGCGGGCTTTTATCGGATCTTCTCCGTCATAAAGCCAACGCATTATTTCGCCTTTGATTTGCTCTGCGGAAAATGAAGCGGAACAGCCGATTTCATTCAAAATATCTTCTGTTTTTCCATTTCCATCCGCAAACGAATAAATAGCCAAAACAATTCTTGTCGCACTTTTTCCGCCGTTTTGCGGTACACGACTTCCTTTACAAATACGGTCAACTGCGGAACGGTCACATCCGATAATACCGGCAATGTCAGTTGGCTTTGCGCCGATTATTTTCATAATTTTGTTTAATCATTCAGTAAACATAGCCGTCTCCCTTTATTTTTTATCAGGTTATCCCCTTTAGTAAGCTAAACTATAATATAATTCGGAATGCGTAATTCGGAATGCG
>DKWR01000007.1:28139-65037 GCA_002491825.1 Ruminococcaceae bacterium UBA7147 | reverse complement strand
TCTTATTCATTTGCAACAGCCCCTCTTTTTTGCAAGGCTAAATTATCAGATCATCAAAAGAAATATCAAGTATTTCCTTGATAAGCTTTACTTCGTCAATATACAGGTGCCTTTGTCCTACTTCAATTTTTGCAAGTGCACTTCTTGTTATGTCGCACCCGAGCAGCTGTAGTTTAGCGGAAAGCTGTTCCTGCGTCATACTTTTTTCTTCTCTTAATTTTTTGATGTTTTTTCCGATTTCCTTTTCATATTTATTATTCATACTTAGCCTCCAATTGCTCTTAAATAAGAGCAAAAAGTTCTTGACATTATTTTAGCTAAGTGTTAAGATAATATTGCACCTATATAAGTGCAATATTATCTTTAAGAATATGATATGTCAAAGAAGACAGAATACATTGCAAATGGTTGCGGTCTGTTTTTGCTGATTTTGTCCTGATAATTTTGAGGAGAGTGGTACTTATTACGGAAGATATTTTAACAGGTATACATAGTGTAATTATGCAGAATTGTCTTTGATTCAAGATTATTAAAATAATGTTTAAGGAGGAATTTCTTTGTCAAAAAAATCAATTATCTATAAGGTTTATTCTATATGTTTGTTGTTAATTTCAGGAGTTTCTGTTGTTGCATCATTAATTTTTGTTATCCGCTCGTTTAATATGGTATCCTTTCTTTCTTTTATATATTCATTAATATCATTTTTCTTTATGTACATTGAATTTTCTTCAATTTACTCGTTTTCGGATATGTTAGAACACGACAGAAGAGGTGTGACTGGCGTTTTCAGAAAAAAAGCATTTGTCTTTTCACCAAAGTTTTATAAAAGCTACGGGTTTGTTATATTTATAGTTTGTTGCATATTTATGGTACTGTTATCAATTGCAGGTATAGTTGTTTCTGCAGTACTAAAAACAAATATTATTTTTACATTTAGTTCAATTCTTATTTTGGCTTTTTGTGTGTTGCAAATGTATATTACGTATAATTTAAGATACAAGGCTTTTTCAGGTTTGCTTTTGCTGTTTGAAACAGGTGATGACAGCGAATTAAGAAACCAAAAACCTCATTTCCTACGTATGTACGGCGCATTTGCTGTGGTCATTTCAATAATATCAATAATATCTTTAGTCGTTTTATCAATTTTTTTTTAAGTGCTATTTCACCACTTTTTGGTATGCGGACAATTTTATTTTCCATAATTTTGGTTATCTCATTTGCGATGTGTTGTATTTCTTTGTTTACAAATTGTATTTTATATATTGACCTTGCTGATATGATTGAAAAATATATGACAAGAAATAATATTATATCAAATGATATAAAAGCCGGTAAGGAATTTTGTTCTAATGAGAAAAGTATTCTTAACTATAAGTATGCAGGAGGAATTTATTCTATAGCAGTATGGCTTAATACGGTTTTGTTAGTTGTCAGTTTTGTAGCGGAAATATTCATTTTTAGTTCTATAGTAACAAAGGCAGTGTCAGGTGATGTAGCGGCACTTCTATCAGCCGATTATTCAGTCTACTCTTTATTCTTGACAATAATATCAATCTTAATCATAGTTGGTACGTCCCTTGCTTTGTATCATTGTTTCTTGAATAGAAATACAGGCTTTGAAATTTTCAATAATGGAATAAAAGGAACAGCAGTGGTAAATGATGGTTTTGCTCACAAGGTGAGATTTGAATTAAATAATGAAGATATTGACTCTGTTTCTGTCCAGGGAATATTTTTTGTGATTGCGGCTGACGGTGCTGAATACAGAATAATGATAACGTCAAGAGATTTTAAACGTAAGCTGTTAAATGTAATAAATAGGTAGAGTAAAAAAACTCGGAATCCGATTAATCAGGATTTCGAGTTTTTTTAAAAAATATTTATTTGAAATATTATTACTATTAATCTGCGTTCCGTTATATCATTTTTTCTGTTTCGCTGTCAGTGATAACTTCCTTGTCAATTAATGACAGCTTCTGCTCTGTTTATTGCGTTCAGAACGCCGAGAACGGACGCTACATTTACGTTTGAGTCAATGCCGATGCCGAAAATATTCTTTCCGTCAGGCTTTTTAAGCTCGATATATGAAACAGCCTTTGAGTCCGAACCCTGCGAAATTGCGTGCTGGCTGTAGGAGATAAACTCGTATTTGTCAATACCGACTGCCTTGATTGCGTTGAAGAATGCGTCAATAGGACCGTTGCCGACGCCGCTTAATACAACCTCGTCGCTGTCGTCAATAACCATTCTGCCCTTGAAGTGGACGTAATCCTTGCCGTTTTCGCTTTCCTCGTAAATCTTCCTCTTTGCAAGCTTATATTTCATCGGGTGATTGAGATAGTTCTGCTCGAATACCTCAAAAAGCTCTTTCGGGATAAGCTCACGCTCAAGCTCTTCGCATTTAGCCTGAACAAGCTTTGAAAATTCGGGGTGCATACGCTTTGGCAAATCGTAGCCGAAGTTGTTGCTCATAACAAACGCAGCTCCGCCCTTGCCGGACTGTGAGTTGATTCTGATAATCGGCTCGTACTCTCTGCCAACGTCGGCAGGGTCAATCGGAAGATAGGGGATTTCCCACATATCCGTACCGCTTTCACGCATATACTTCAAACCCTTGTTGATAGCGTCCTGATGAGAGCCTGAAAATGCGGTGAATACAAGCTCGCCGATATAGGGCTGACGAGGGTCAATTTTCATACCTGTGCATCTCTCGTAAATTTCACGGAGCTTTGGCAGATGTGAAAAATCAAGTTTCGGGTCAACGCCCTGAGTGTACATATTAAGTCCCATTGTAACGATGTCCATATTGCCGGTACGTTCGCCGTTGCCGAAGAGTGTACCCTCAACACGGTCAGCGCCTGCAAGCAATGCAAGCTCGCCTGCCGCAACGCCGCATCCACGGTCGTTGTGGGGATGAACGCTGATGATAGCGGCGTCCCTGTTTTTGAGGTGTCTTATGAAATACTCAATCTGATCGGCAAATGTGTTCGGTGTGCACATTTCAACCGTATTGGGAAGGTTGAGAATAACGGGATTTTCCTTTGTCGAGCCGAGAGCCTCCATAACCTTGTCGCAGATGTCAACAGCATTGTCCATCTCCGTACCGCTGAAGCTTTCGGGAGAATACTCAAGGCGGAAGTTTGTGTCGCCGTCGTATTCGTCAATGAGCTGTTTAATCAGATGTGCGCCCTCAACGGCGATTTTCGTAACGCCGTCCATATCGGTCTTAAAAACAACCTTTCTCTGGAGCGTTGAAGTTGAGTTATAGAAGTGAACGATTACGTTCTTTGCGCCCTTGACAGCCTCAAAGGTCTTGCGGATAAGGTGTTCTCTTGCCTGAACGAGCACCTGAATTGTAACGTCGTCGGGAATGTGATTTTTTTCAATAAGCTCACGGCAGATTTCGTACTCGGTTTCCGATGCGCTCGGGAAGCCGATTTCAATTTCTTTGAATCCCATATCGCAGAGAGCGTGGAAAAACTCGAGCTTTTCTTCAAGATTCATCGGGTCAACGAGCGCCTGATTTCCGTCACGCAGGTCAACACTGCACCATATCGGAGCTTTTGTAATGGTCCTGCTCGGCCATGTTCTGTCGGGAATGTCAATTTGTTTGAAAGGAATGTACTTTTCAAACGACGGTTTCATACCAATAACCTCCTTATACTAATCTGTGGATTGAAAGATTAGTATTCTTAAAAATTCACACAAAAAAAGCCCCTCAAAAGCAACCTGAAAAATTGCCAAAGGGACGAATAAAATCGTGGTACCACCCAATTTCAGCTATATGTCACCATACAGCCCTTAAGGACTTCCAACAAAGTCCCGACCGATAACGCAGTCCTGCGTTTTGCACTACAGTGTAAAACCTTCGCACAAAAAACTCGGGGATGAGCTATTCATATAAACCTCCGCATCGGCTTACACCAACCGCCGACTCTCTTTGCCGTAAAGGTTTATATCTTGTTCCCGTCATTGTTTTTAAGGGGATTATTCTGTTAGTACTATTATATAGAGAGTTTTCGAAAATGTCAAGCATTTTATTTTAAGAAAACGTCAATGATTCTTCTATATCTATAGTACTGTTTTAATTCTAAAAAATATCAATTTTCTTATAAAAATAACCACACTAAAATGTAGGGAACGGTCTTGACCGTTCCGATTACCCATAGGTTAGCTGTAGCCTTGCGGAACAGTCAAGACTGTTCCCTACACTAAAAAACTTAACGTCATTGATAAATAAAAATGCCTCATTCCGAAGAATGAGGCTTGGCGCGCCGGAAGAGACTCGAACTCCCGACCTTCTGATTCGTAGTCAGACACTCTATCCAGCTGAGCTACCGGCGCATATGCGGCTGTTTTACAACCGCAAGCAGTATTATACCACACTGTATTTTAAAATGCAAGTGTTTTTTATTCATTTGCATCGAAAAATGCAAAAAATGCTCTGTAAGCCATATAAATGTCAGTCTTTGAAACAATTTCAAACGGTGCGTGCATCGAAAGAACAGGAACACCGAGGTCTACAACGTCAACGTTCATATTCGCAACGTACTTTGCAATTGTACCGCCGCCGCCGAGGTCAACTCTGCCAAGCTCGCCGACCTGCCAGAGAATGTCGTTCTTCTCAAGCATTGCTCTGATTTTTCCCATATATTCAGCCGATGCGTCCGAGGTATCGTACTTTCCGCCGTGACCTGTGTACTTCGAAATGATTACGCCGTTGTTGATATACGAGCAGTTCTTTGCCTCGTACGCAGAAGCGTAAGTCGGGTCAAAAGCCGCATTAACGTCGGCAGAAAGACAGGTGCTTTTTGAAAGCGCTCTGTAGCCCTCAACGCCGTCCTGGTTTGCAAGGTCGTAGATGAAGAAACGCAAAAAGTCGCTCTGCATACCCGTGTTGCCGTCACTGCCGATTTCCTCTTTGTCGGTGAGGTAGGTAATGCAGGTCTGCTCGGGAGCTTCAACGTCAACTGCCGCCATAAGCGCAGGGTAAGCGCAAACCTTGTCATCGTGACCATAAGCGCCTATCATACTTGCGTCAAAGCCGATGTCCTTTGACTTGAAAGACGGAATAAGGCAAAGCTCTGCCGAAAGGAAGTCGCCCTCGGTTATGCCGTACTTCTTGTTGAGAATTGCCATTACGTTGAGTTTTACAAGGTCCTTTTCCTCGTCCTTTGTATCGTAAGGACGTGAGCCGACAAGCACGTTCATATCCTCGCCGGTGAACGCTTTAGCCATAGGCTTTGCAGACTGCTCCTGTGCAAGGTGGGGGAGTAAATCGGTAATGCAGAAGCATGACTCGTCCTCCTCGTCGCCCCAGCTTATATTAATTTTCTTGCCGTCAAGCTTTACAACAGTGCCGTGGAGCGAAAGCGGAATAGCCGTCCACTGGTACTTTTTAAGACCACCGTAGTAGTGGGTTTTGAAAAGAGCAAGGTTGTTAGCCTCGTAAAGAGGATTGGGCTTTAAGTCAATTCGGGGTGAGTCGATATGTGCAATTGCAAGACGTGCGCCGTTCTTCACGCCGTTTTTGCCGATAACCGCAAGGGCAATCGCCTTGTCACGGTTGACATAATAAACCTTGTCGCCTGCCTTGTACTGGGCCTCTGCGTCATACTCCGTAAAGCCTGCCTTCTTTGCAAGCTCAACTGTGTAGCGTACAGCCTCACGCTCAATCGGTGAATTGTCAATGAATTTTTTATATCCCTTGCAGAATTCATCGGCTTTTTTGATTTCTCTTTTTGTAAGCGCCTTAATGCCCTTCGGCTCTTCCATCATAATTTTTTCTTTGAGTTTAGCAGTTTTTGATTTTTCATCAGCCATTGTAATCATCCTTTCATAAGACAAAACAAAATTATCTAATATATATTATCTGTTAAAATGTAAAAATTAACCTTAACCGTATAATTTTATATACATTTCTTTTGCACTTTCAACCTTGTCAACGTAATTGCTCGTTTCAGGATAGGGGATTTTGTCGAGCGTTTTGCCGTCCTTGCTGTAATTGCTGTCAGAAAGCCACTCCCCGACAACAAAGCCTGCGTTGTACGCCGCAACGGCGCACCGCTCGTCGCCGTAATAATCGTAAAAATATTTGAGCAGATAACAGCCGTAGTCAATGCAGATTTCGGGGTTGAACAAATCGTCGGTTGTGTATTCGCCGACAGTTCCACGCTTTTCCTGTAGCCACTCAAAGGAGGAGGGCATCATCTGCATAATTCCGCAGGCGCCTGCACCCGATTCTGCATTGGGGTCAAATCCGCTTTCTGTGCGTATAACGGCATAGACAAGCGATTCTTCAAGTCCGTATTCACCTGCGTATTTTTCAACAAATTCGCTGTATTTTTGTGGGTAGCTTGCTTTTTCAAGACCGTTTTTTGTTTCCTCGTAATAATTCGTTACAAAAAACACTATTCCGCCTGCAAGAATTGCAAGCACAATAAGCCAGATTAATGCTTTTTTTCCTTTTCTGCTTTTCCGCTTGTAACGACGGGAAGCTGTAGGCATTAAATCACCTCGGTGTTTACCTGTTGAGTTGTTTTATCAGATCTTCAAGCTGAATGTTCAGCGAGCGTATGTCTGAATTGTTTTCTATAATATAATCGGAATTTTCTCTGAAAAATTTCTCTTCAAGCTGTGCGTTCATTCGCATAAGCGCAAGCTCTTTTGAGATATTGTCACGCTTGCAGATTCTTTCAAGCCTTACCGACTTTTCGGCGGTGACGCTGATAATTTCATCGCAGATAACGTCTGCGTTGCTCTCAAAAAGCTGTGGTGCATCATAGACTACCGTTGTTGCCCCGAGTTCGGCGGCTTTTTTAATTTCCATAAAAAGCTCTGCCGTTACAAACGGGTGAACAATTGAGCTTAACAGAGCGGTGTTTGCCTTTGACGAAAACGCCCTTTCTGCAAGGAGCTTTCTGTCGGGAGTACCGTTTTCGGTGATAATATCCTCGCCGAAAACAGATGCAATTGTTTTCAGACAGGGCGAGCTGCTGTTGTAAATTTTACGCACAAGCAAATCGGCGTTTATTACTTTAAATCCGTTTTGTTCAAGAAAGCCTGCAACAGTGCTTTTTCCTGCTCCGCTCTGTCCCGTAAGTCCGATAATTCTACATTTTTTCAAGGTCAATCACCTCAAAGCCTGCCGCCCTTATCAGTCTGTTGTAAACCGCCATTCCTACGCCGTCAAGAGAGGGCAGACGTGAATAAACGGTTTTTATATTTTCATCTTCGTCAATTTTTCTCAATTCGTCAAACAACCTGTGCGCCTGCGCAGAATAGTCACTGCGTTTTCCGAGACTGAAACACTTAACATTAAGGATTTCTATGTCCTCGTCACAACATAGTGCGGCGGTGCTTTCACTTGCGTGTTCATTTACATAATCAATATACTCGCCGTCAGTGCATTTAAGAAGTATGACGTTCGCCTTTGGCGCATAGTGCTTGTACTTCATTCCGGGGCTTGAAACCCTTGCGCCCTTTTCAAGCTGATGCAGAACTGCGTTGTCAAGCTCAACTTTGCCGAGAACAGACCTTAACTGTTCAAGCGTAATTCCGCCGGGGCGGAGAACTCTCGGAGTTTTTTCTGCAAGCGTAATAACTGTGCTTTCAAGTCCCACATCACTCATTCCGCCGTCAACAACTGCATCAATCCTGCCGCTTAAATCGCTCATAACGTGGAGTGCCGTAGTCGGGCTTGGTGAGCCTGAAAGATTTGCCGACGGTGCGGCAAGAGGAAGTCCCGCCGCTTTGATTATTTTTTGTGCGGTAGGGTGGCTCGGAAAACGGATTGCAACGGTGTCAAGTCCAGCCGAAACTTCAAGGGGAATTACGTCGGATTTTTTCATAATCATAGTAAGCGGTCCGGGCCAGAAATGCTCTGCAAGGAGCTTTACGCTTTCGGGAATTTCACGCACAAGGTTAAAGCGTTCAATGTCCGAAAAATCCGCAATATGTACAATCAGCGGATTGTCGGCTGGTCTGCCTTTTGCCGCAAAGATTTTTGCAACAGCCCTGCCGTCAAGTGCATTAGCCGCCAAGCCGTAAACTGTTTCTGTGGGAATTCCCACAAGTCCGCCGTTTTTGAGAATTTCGGCGGCCCTTTCTATATTTTCATCTGTATTGTCAAGTAAAAGTGTTTTCAATATTTTCACCTTTTTACGATTCCATACTTTCCTTCAGCTTTTCGGCACGGTCAGCCGCAATAAGTGCGTCAATTACTTCGTCAAGGTTGCCGTTTAAAATGTCCTCAAGCTTGTAAAGCGTAAGTCCGATTCTGTGGTCGGTCAGTCTGCCCTGCGGATAGTTGTAGGTGCGAATTCGCTCACTTCTGTCGCCTGTTCCGACCTGTGATTTTCTGTCGGCGGCAATCTCGCTTGCCTGCTTGTCCTGCTTTTCCTTGAGCAGTCGGCTTTTAAGAACCTTTAAAGCCTTGTCCTTGTTCTTGTACTGACTGCGCTCGTCCTGACATTCAACAACCGTTCCTGTCGGAATATGTGTGATTCTGATTGCGGAGCTTGTTTTGTTGATGTGCTGACCGCCTGCGCCGCTTGAGCGGAACGTGTCGATTTTTAAATCCGACGGGTCAATCTCAAGCTCAACGTCCTCCGCTTCGGGAAGAACGGCTACTGTGGTTGTCGAGGTATGCACTCTGCCCTGACTTTCGGTTTCTGGCACACGCTGAACACGGTGAACGCCGCTTTCGTACTTAAAGCGTGAGTATGCGCCGTCGCCCTCAATCATAAACGAAATTTCCTTGTAGCCGCCAAGCTCGGTTTCGTTTGCGTTGATAACCTCAACCTTGTAGCCACGCTTTTCGGCATACATTGAGTACATTCTGAAAAGCACTGCGCTGAACAAAGCCGATTCCTCGCCGCCTGCACCGCCTCGGATTTCAACGATTACGTTTCGCTCATCGTTCGGGTCTTTGGGGAGCAGAAGAATTTTCAGCTTTTCGGAGAGCGTTTCAATAGATGATTTAGCCTCGTCAAGCTCTGCCTGTGCAAGCTCTTTAAGCTCGGGGTCAGAGGTTTCGCCTAAAATCTCAAGGCTTTCCTTTTCGCTTTCCACTGCGCTTTTGTAGTCACGGTAGGTAAGCACGATTTCTTCAATCGACTTAAGCTCCTTCATCACCTTTTGAAATTCATCGGGGTTTGCGGCAACCGAAGGCTCGTAAAGCCTTTGCGAAAGCTCGGAATATCTTTTGTCAAAAATTTCTATCTTGTCAAACATAAATCTACCCTGTTTTGTCCGTAAAATTAATTTTCTTCAATAATGCGTTTGATGTTTTTTTCAATCTTATTGCGTGGCACCATAACCTCTCTGCCGCACTTTTCGCACCTGATTTTGAAATCCATTCCAATGCGCAGAATTGTAAAAATCTTGCCGCCGCAGGGATGTTGTTTTTTCATCTCTACACGGTCGCCGACGTTTACGTTCAAGAAAAACACCTCCGAACTGATAAGCATACTTATATAATGCTTATTTTACTTTGAATTTTATTATACATCAAATCAGGACAAATATCAACCGCATAATTTCTACTGTTTTGCCTGTTCTGTCGGTTTCCATTCACTCTTTAAAATTGAACGTACAACGCAGTCAAATATTCCCTGATTGCTTACACCTGCCTGACGGAGCGTACCCTCGTATTTTAAACCGCATTTTGCCATTACCCTGCCCGAATTCGGATTGTTGACGTCGTGCGTTGATTCTATCCTGTTTACGCCGACCTCCTCAAACAAAAACTCAATTACTCTGCTGAAAGCTTCTGAGGTTATACCTTTGCGCCAGTATTCTTCGCCGATACAATAACCGATTACGGTACAGCGTGTTTGCTCCTTAAGTTCAACAACGCTGATATTGCCGACAGCCTGACCGTTTTCTTTGTACTCAATAACCCAGTTGTAGTAATCCTCTTTTTCATAACAGTCAATACAGCTCTGAATGTATGCTTTTACGTCATCAACATTCGTGTACGGCTCCCAGATAAGAAACTTTGTAACGTTCGGATTTGACGCCCAGTTTCTGAACATATCTTCTGCATCATCCAAGCGGAATTTTCTTAAAACAAGCCGCTTTGTTTCAAGTGTTTTTGTGCCGCAATGATTCATAGAATCACCCTTTTTGCTTATAACATATTTCATCGGAGTAAATCTTATACCGTTAAATTCCTGTTCATCACTCAAAGGAACGAATCCTGTATGTAAATAAAAGCCTTTGCCGTATGGTGAGGAGTTGAGCGTAATTTCCTTTAAATCGGGATTTTCACTTATAAGGTCATTCAGCAGATGATTGAAAATTGCCGTAGCAATTCCCTTGTGATGATATTCCTTTTTGGTGAACACAAGGCAGATATGCGTTTTATTTTCTCTCATTCCGATAATGCCGACAATTTTATCTCCGTCAAATGCACCATATATCGGACAGATTCCTTCCTCGCATTTTTTGATGAAATCCTGATTTTCTGTAATATCCTTTTTAAAGGTTTCAACGCCCTCGGGCTTATAAACGGGAGCTTCAAACTGCATAAAGACTTCAAAGGCAAGGTCGAGTGCGCTTTTTACTTCGTTCGGTTTGATTTTTCTGATTTCGTACATATAAACTATTCCTTTCTTAATATAAAATCAAAAACGGTGAAAGCCTTTTGAGCTTCCACCGCCGAATATCAAATGAAATTATAAAATCATCGGTTATTCTGAAAATGGGTGCGACAATGTAGGCCCGTTATATTTTACAGCAAAATCATAACGAGGGGCATCGACGACTGTGAAATTGTAAAAACTGAATTTATACACTTCAATCACCCAATTAAAATTTTTCTAATCATAGCACCAACACATATAGTTGTCAATAAAAAATTCAAATAAAAAACAAAATGCCCCGGATTTTATCTCCGAGGCAACTTGATTTTAAGTATTATAGCTTTGAGTAGCCGTAGCTGTTTACAAGAGCTTCAATTTTTTCGCCTTTCTCGCAGAGAGGGCAGTGGTGGGAATTGTAGCTTTCGTAATCACCGAGGTCATTGGGGTTGAAGATAGATGAAACGGGATAACCCTCGCACTGCTCAACAGTTGCAAAAATAGCCGAAACGCCGACAACCAGGCCACCGTAATATTTAACTGCGTCAATTGCTGCCTGAGCAGTTTTGCCTGTTGTAACCGAAGCGGCAAGAATAAGAACGTGCTTTCCTGCAATCATCGGGGTGAGGTTGTCACGGAACATAAGCTGACCGCCTGCAATGTATTCGGGCGAAACAACGTAAATTGTCTGGTGAGCGTTCATATTGACAAAGTCCTCCTTTGTCAGCTCGTCGGCAATGCAGGCACCGATAACCTCTGTTCCGTCAACGCAGAGAATGGTGTCAACAATCGTATTAGTTCTGTAGGAAGAAACAAGCTCTTTAGCAACAGCCTTTGCCTCCGAAAGTCTTGTCTTTTGCGTGGTAACATCTATAAAGTAATTCGTGTGGCTGTGTGAGGTTGCAAAGTGACCTTTTGCAACACGCAGGAAAACGTCTTTGTTTTTTGTTCTTATTTTGTACATCTGAGCCATAGTATCGGCCTCCTGTTTGGGTATTTGCAATAAAAACTATTTATTGTAAATTTAATTTTACACTATATCACCAAAAAAATCAATATCTTTTCACTAATTATATATATTTATATACTAAAATAAAGTGCTTGCATAAAGTCGCAGTCTTTGGTATAATCAAAATATATACGCCAAATATCATAAAAATGGGGTATTAAAATGAAATCTGTTAATTTTCTTAAAAAAGCAGTTTGCTTTTCTATATTAATAATCGTTGTGTTTTTCAGCGGATTTTCGGCGTTAGCGGTAAATGAAACCGACAACGATTATACAACGGCTGCGCCTTTTGAAACCCAACCTGAATATACCGAGCCTGATGTGACAGAATCATCGTATCAGGAAGAAACAACCGAGTACATTCCCGAAACAGAGCCTTTGCCGCAGGAAACAACCGAATATGTTCCTACGGAAACAGAGCCTTACGAGCCTGAAACCGAAGCTCCGACTCAGGCACAGTATGTCGAGCCACAGCAGAGTACAACCTCGTATATTCAGACTCCCACCGTTTCAAAAACGGTCAGCAAAAAGCAGTATTCCACTAACTACACAGCAGGTATTATTTCATGGGCTTGTGTAGGAGTGGGAATAATAGTTGCCGCCGCAGTGCTTATCAGCACAAAGGTCAGCGGCAGAAAAGCAGTGGGAAGATAAGTATGGGCGAGTACAAAATAGGCTCGGTTATCTTGAAATCCCGTGCAGTTCTTGCTCCGATGGCGGGCGTGAGCGACAGAGCATACAGAGAGCTTTGTATGAAGTTCGGCGCAGGACTTTGCATAAGCGAAATGGTAAGCTCAAAGGCGCTTTCTTTCAACAGCAAAAAGAGCGAGCAGTTAATGGATATTTCCGATTGTGAACGTCCCTGCGGTATTCAGATTTTCGGAGACGAACCCGACTGTATGGCTGATGCGGCAGAGCGTGCAATGCAGAACAATCCCGATTTTATTGACATAAATATGGGTTGTCCTGCTCCGAAAATCAGCTCAAACGGCAGCGGCAGTGCATTAATGAGAAATCCCCGGCTTTGCGGTGAAATTGTCCGTAAGGTCGTAAGCGTTTCGGACGTGCCTGTGACCGTAAAAATCCGCAAGGGCTGGGACGATGAAAACGCCAACGCCGTTGAGGTAGCAAAAATCTGCGAACAGGCAGGTGCTGGCGCAATTACCGTTCACGGCAGAACGAGGATGCAGTATTATAAACCGCCTGTTGATTACGATATAATCAGAGCGGTGAAGAATGCCGTAAACATTCCCGTAATTGCCAACGGCGATATTGACAGCGCAGAAAAAGCAAAGTCGGTTATTGAAAAAACCGGCTGTGATATTATAATGGTCGGCAGGGCAACGCTCGGCAATCCGTGGATTTTTTCACAGATAAATTCGTATCTCGAAAATCCCGAAGAGCCTTTGCACTTTCCGACGCTTGAAGAAAAGCTTGATATTATGGTCGGGCATATTGAAAAAATGGTCGAATACAAGGGAGAGCATATGGCGCTTTTACAGGCTCGAAAGCTTGTTGCAGGCTATTTTAAGGGAATGAGGGGAGCGGCTTCTCTTCGCAACGAAGCAGGAAGAATTACCACGCTCCAGGATTTATATGTATTAAAAGATAAGGCGTTATCAGCTAATCTTATATAAAAGAATTTCAGATAAGGGGAATTTAAAATGAGTGAATTAACAAACATCGCATCTCTTGAGTATCTCAACGGCTACGATCCCGAGGTAGGTCAGGCTATGACCGACGAGCTTAAAAGACAGCGCAGAAATCTTGAGCTTATCGCAAGCGAAAACCTCGTTTCACCTGCCGTTATGGCGGCTATGGGAAGCCACCTTACAAACAAGTATGCCGAGGGCTATCCCGGTAAGCGTTACTACGGCGGTTGCGAGTGCGTAGACGTTGTTGAGGAAATCGCACGTAAGCGTGCTTGTGAGCTTTTCGGCGCAGAACACGCAAATGTTCAGCCTCACTCGGGCGCACAGGCTAATACAGCCGTTTATTTTGCAATGCTCCAGCCGGGCGACACAGTAATGGGAATGAACCTCAACGAGGGCGGTCACCTTACTCACGGCTCACCCGTAAATATTTCGGGTAAATACTTCAACTTTGTAGCTTACGGCGTTGACCCTGTTACACACAGAATTGACTATGACAAGGTGCTTGAAAAGGCTAAAGAGTGCAAGCCGAAGCTTATAGTAGCAGGTGCTTCTGCTTATCCGAGAATCATTGATTTTGCAAAGTTCAGAGAAATTGCAGACGAGGTCGGCGCATATCTTATGGTAGATATGGCTCACATCGCAGGTCTTGTAGCCGCAGGCGTTCATCCCAACCCTGTTCCTTACTGCGAATTTGTTACAACAACAACTCATAAAACTCTCCGTGGACCTCGTGGCGGACTTATCCTCTGCCGTGAGGAGTTTGCAAAGCAGATTGACAAGGCTATTTTCCCCGGAACACAGGGCGGTCCTCTTATGCACACAATCGCCGCAAAGGCTGTTTGCTTCGGCGAGGCTTTAAAGCCCGAGTTCAAGGAGTACGGCGCAAAGGTCGTTTCAAACTGCAAGGCACTTGCTGACGGACTTGTCAAAAGAGGTAACAAGCTCGTTTCCGGCGGTACTGACAATCACGTTCTTCTGCTCGACTTACGTGATACAGACGTTACGGGCAAGGAGCTTGAGGCTCGTCTTGACGACTGCTACATCACCGTAAACAAGAACACTATCCCCGGCGAACCACGTTCACCGTTCGTTACAAGCGGCGTAAGAATCGGTACAGCCGCAGTTACAACAAGAGGTCTTAACGAGGAAGATATGGATCTTATTGCCGAGTATATCACACTCGTTCTCAACGATTACGAGAACAGCAGAGATAAGGTGAGAGCAGGCGTTGAGGCTATTTGCAAAAAATATCCTCTGTACGAATAATCAATAATATAAATTGTTTTTATCAATCAACAATGCAGGGAACGGCAGTCTGTCGTTCCCGAAGTTTTTACATATATAATGAAAGGAGGCTTTCAAATGAAAAAACCTCTTGCCGACCGTTTTCGTCCGCAGTCGCTTGACGATATTGTAGGGCAGAAGCATCTGCTTGCACCTGACAAGCCGCTTCGCAGAATAATAGAGAGCGGAGAAATACCGAATCTTATTTTTTACGGTCCGTCGGGCGTTGGCAAAACAACCCTTGCAACCTATATTGCAAACAAGACAAACAAAACGCTCAAAAAACTCAACGGCACAACAGCCTCTACGGCAGACATCAAGGATATTGTATCACAGATAAATACCTTTTCGGGCATAAACGGAATTTTGCTATATCTTGACGAGATTCAGTATTTCAATAAGAAACAACAGCAGACTCTGCTTGAATACATTGAAAACGGCAGTATTACACTGATTGCCTCCACAACGGAAAATCCGTATTTCTATGTATATAACGCAATTTTAAGCCGTTCAACGGTGTTTGAGTTCAAGTCCGTTCCGTCCGACGAGGTGGTAAGGGCGGTTTACCGTGCCGCAGAGCTTCTGGAGCAGGAACAGGGAATAAAGATTGATTTGCCCTCCGAGTGTGCCGAAAAAATTGCCTCAGGCTGTGGCGGAGATGTTCGCAAGGCGATGAATGCGCTCGAGCTTTCCGTTATTTCGGCTGATATTGAGGGAGATACAAGAAAGGTCACGCTTGAAATTGTTGAGCAGCTTGTGCAGAAAAGTGCCCTCCGTTACGATAAAGACGGCGACGAGCATTATGATATTGTTTCTGCTTATCAGAAAAGTATGCGCGGCAGTGATACCGACGCCGCTCTGCACTATCTTGCAAGACTGCTTGAAGCTGGCGATTTGATTAGTGCCTGCCGCAGACTTATGGTGTGCGCCTGTGAGGACGTAGGAGTGGCTTATCCACAGCTTATTCCGATTGTAAAATCCTGTGTAGATATTGCTCGTGACGTCGGGCTTCCCGAGGCGAGAATCCCCCTTGCCGACGCAGTTGTAATGGTGTGCAATGCGCCGAAATCCAATTCTGCTTATATGGGCATAAACCTTGCAATGCAGGACGTTAAGAACGGCAAAACCGGACCTGTACCAAGACAGCTTCAGAATATGCACTACGACGGTGAGGATAATCAGAATAAAGGTCAGTTCTATCTTTATCCGCACGATTTTGAAAATCACTACATTAAACAGCAATATCTGCCTGATGAAATCAGAAACAGGGTTTACTACAGATACGGTGATAACAAAAATGAACAAGCATTCAAAGCCTATTGGGACAAAATTAAATCTGAAAAATCTTAAACAATATATGAAGATATAGAATTATTTTTATACCTGAAAATAATACGAAAACGCAGGACGAAATTTCAATATTTTGTTCCGAGTTTTGCTTTTGTTTATCTTTTTTTATCTTATGCTATAACTATTGTAAAAAGTGCACAAATATAAGCTTGTTTTTTTGTAAGGTAAAAATGGTATTATTTTCTAAAAAAGAAAATAATTAATCTTTAACTATTGTAAAATAATGTTGTAATTGTGGAGTAGTGTTGAGTGACTTCACACGGACAACCATACTTAATGAATATGGAGGAAAATCATTATGGTAAGAAAACAACATAAAGTATTAAGTCTTATTCTCTGCTTAATACTTGCAGTTTCGGCAGTTTGTGTCGGTACTGTTGGTGCCTTTGCGGCATCCGGAGATACTGTTTATTGTAAACTCAATAACGGTTGGAGCAAGGTCCATGCCTATATGTGGAAAGACGGCGTAGGCAATAACCATGCTTGGCCCGGTGTTGAGATGACAAAGGTTGAAGGTGACGTATATTCATACAACGTTTCCGGCGACTTTGACAAGATTATCTTCACTAACGGCAACAACGGAGCCGGTCAGACCGACACCATCGCTTATGCAGGCAACGGCAAAATCTATGATTTAAAAGCAGGCACATGGTCTACTTACGTTGATGCTCCCACAAGCGCAACAACTGCTACTACTGCAACAACCGCAACAACAGCTACACAGGCTCCCACATCAAGCGGCGACGGCGTAACAGTTTACCTCAAGAACGAGGCAGGCTGGTCATCTGCTCACTGCTATATGTGGACTGATGGTGCAGGCAACAATAAAGCTTGGCCGGGCGAAGCAATGACAAGCATCGGCGATGATGTATATATGTATACTTCATCAAAAGCTTATTCTAAATGCATATTCAATAGCGGTTCTGACAAGAACAAGACAGGCGACCTCACAACAAAGGACGGTCAGATTTACAACAACAAGACAGGTGAATGGTCTGTTTACGATTTAAGCGACCTTCAGGTTAAGTCTTACACAGCTGACCCTGCTACAGGCGTTTACATTGATACAGACGTAATACTTTCTGCTGACGCACAGAACAGAAACGGCGCAGCAGTAAGCTACAAGTTCTCTGTAACAAATGAAAACGGCGGCACTTCTGTTATTTCTAATTTCAGCAGCACAAACTCTGTTGTATGGACTCCCCAGACAGCAGGCACATACACAATCAATTTTGATTTCAAGGATACAGAGGGCAACGAAAACAGCCGTACAACAACTGTTAAGGTTGATGACGACTCAGCTCTTGTTAAGCCTATCATCAAGAGTGTATTCCCTGCAAACAACAACTTAATCAAGGTTAATAAACCTGCAACCGTTTCTGTAAAAGCAGGCGGCGGTAAGACAGGTACAAACCTTCTCTTCTACAAGTATATTGTAACCGATCCTAACGGTGTTAAGAATATTCCTTACTACACACTCAACAACACATATTCTTTCACACCCACAATGCTCGGCGATTATACAGTTAATGTTTACGTTCAGGGTTCTGATAACACAACTGTAAACAAGACTTATAAGTACACAGCTACAAACAGTGATGTAACAGTTCCTACAACAGCTCCCGTTCCCCCAACGACGGCTCCTGTTCCCACAACAACAGCACCCGTTCCTACAACAACGGCTCCTGTTCCCACAACAACATCACCTGTTCCCACTACAACAACTTCACCTGTAGTTTTAGGCGACGTTGACGGTGACGGTGCACTCACAGTTAATGATGCAACATACATCCAGAAGCATTTGGCAGAATATCCTGAATACAGTCAGATAAGCCTCAAAGTCGGCGATGTTGACGGTGACGGCAGAATTTCTGTTAAGGATGCTACAACAATTCAGTCAATGCTTAACAAGTAATTATTAGGCATTTATAATGTTATAAAACAGGGAGATTATTATGACAGGAATTAAAAAGCTATGTGCTCTTGTTCTTGTTCTTATGTTAGTAGTTTCCGCAGGAATTTTCACAGTAAGTGCTGCCGAGACTTCAGATTCAAATGAAGTTGCGGCAGACACTGCTGAAACAACCGGAATTACAATTCACGTAAGACACAAGGATTTAACACAGCCATACATCTACTTATGGAACTCGCTTCCTACAAACAGCGCAATGTCAAAGTCTTATCCAGGTGAAAAGATGACAAGCGCAAACGGTTGGTTTAATTATTATGTTCCCAACGTTACAAAGGTAAATGCTATTGTAACTGACGCAAAGGGCAACCAGTACTCAAGCGAGAAGATGCTTACTTCTGCTAACGAGTGGTGGTGTGATGAGGGTAAATGGTACAAGTATAACCGTGACGACCCAGACCCTGTAGAAGAAGTAGATATGCGTGAAGAAACAATCTACTTTGTTATGACAACTCGTTTCTATGACGGAGACTCAGGCAACAACGTTCACTGCTGGGATGACGGTCAGGCAAATAACCCCGACAGCGACCCCGCTTGGCGTGGTGACTTCAAAGGTCTTGCCGACAAGCTCGACTACATCAAGGCTCTTGGTTTCTCTGCAATCTGGGTTACACCAGTTGTAACAAACGCTTCAGGTTACGACTACCACGGCTATCACGCTATGGACTTTAGCACAGTTGACCGTCGTTATGAAAGTGATAACTTCACCTATGAAGACCTTATCCATGCAGTGCATGAAAAAGATATGAAGATTATCCAGGACGTTGTATGGCAGCATACAGGTAACTTCGGTGAATCTTTCTTCAGTCCTTTGTTTACAAAGGATTATGACGCAATGTTCAATTCCGATATTACAAAAACAGGTAAGATCGAGGAGGAAATGATTCCGACAGATTATCTTCTCAGCAGCTTCGGACTTAATTCTCCGGAAGAATATTGGGCGCAAAAAGGCGCAATCCAGTATGGCCAGAGACTTAATCTTATGAAGAACACAACCTATACAGGTGATAACGGTAACTCAACAGGCAACTATCCAGATGCTAAGGATTATGATATGAATAAGGTATCACAGAGTGATATTTATAATCCAAACAACTATTATCACTCAGGATATTTCCAGAGCCTTAACTGGGATGACTGGACCTGTAAATACGCTCAGATTGCCGGCGACTGCGTTGACCTTAACACAGAGAACCCCGCAGTTGCTGAATATGTAGTAGATTCTTACTCAAATTACATTGAAATGGGCGTTGACGGCTTCCGTGTTGATACAGTTCGTCATATTCCAAGAATTTCTCTTAACTTAATGTATAACCAGCAGTTCCTTGACAATGCAAAGGCAGCAGGTAAGTCTAACTTCCTAATGTTCGGCGAAATCTGCACACGTTATACACAGATTTGGTACAGAGGCCATGCCGAGGAGTCAACTCCTTACTACACATGGAAAGAGTCTAACAGCAAGTGGGCTGACCAGTGGAGCTGGGGTACAACTGCTGAAGACATTAACAACAATATGAATATTACATTTGATCATTATCTTGAAGAGGATAATCCGGATGATCAGCCTACATCGGATAATGCATACCTTAAGGGTATTGAGTATCATACTCCTGACAGATCTATGGCATCAGGTATGGAAGGTATTGACTTCCAGATGCACAGAATGTTTGGTAATGCAAGCAACGCCTATAACTTTGCAAAGGGTAATGACCAGTATTACAATGACGCAACATACAATGTAATGTATGTTGACTCTCACGACTATGCTCCCGAGCAGCCTAAGGAATCAACACGTTTCTCAGGCGGTACACAGACTTGGGCAGAAAACCTTGATCTTATGTTTACATTCCGTGGTATTCCATGTCTGTACTATGGTTCAGAGGTAGAGTTCAAGAAGGGTGAGGTCATTGACTTAGGTCCGAATATTGCACTTGAAGACACAGGTCGTGCTTATTTCGGTGATTACCTTGAAGGTAATGTAACTGCTACCGACTTTAGCGAATACACAGCTTCAGGTACAGTTGCAGATACTCTTGCAAGTCCTCTTTCAAAGCACCTTTCAAAGCTTAACGCTATCCGTCGTGCAATTCCTGCACTTCAGAAAGGTCAGTACACAGCTTCCAGCGACTATGTATCAGACGGCAATATGTCTTTCATCCGTCGTTATACTAACAAGAACGAGGGCGTAGACAGCCTTGCACTCGTAACAGTTTCAAGCGGTGCAACATTCAAAAATATCCCCAACGGCACATATATTGATGCAGTTACAGGTGATGTTCAGAACGTTACAAACGGTACACTCACAGTTCCTTCAATCGGTAAGGCTAATATGAGAGTATACGTATGCTGCGCTTCAGGCTTCACAGGCATCAACGGTGCAATCGGCGGTTCTTCAGACTATCTTAAGTAATTAACTTATCTTGCAAATAACAACGGCACTCCGTTTTGGAGTGCCGTTGTTTTTTTTTACGCATAATAGTAATGATGATTTTGGGTATTTTCCTTTTTAATTATTCTTCCATCTGCTTTCCTAAAAAAGCTGCTGCTGACTGTGCAAGTTTAATTTCCGCACCCGACGGAACCTTGATACTTTCACTTGAAAGCATCACAACTGCCCCTGTAACATCTCCGGAAGCAATTATAGGATAAATAACCGACGCTGGATGTTCAATGCCTTCAATGGGCTGAATGTCGCCTGCATTTTGTTGAGTTGCTGCATAGCTTTTTCTGCTTTCCATATAATTTTCAAGAACAGTACTTACTCTGCGTTCAAGAAATTCACGTTTTGAAACTCCGGCAGCTGCAATAACGTGATCCTTGTCACAAATGAGTGTCGGCAGTGAACTTATCCGAGAGATTACGTCTACATATTGCCCTGCAAACTCCGAAAGCTCACCAACCGGTGAGTATTTTTTAAAAATCACCTCTCCGTCCGTTGCAGTGTATATTTCCAACGGGTCGCCCTCACGAATACGCAGAGTTCTGCGTATTTCTTTAGGAATAACTACTCTTCCTAAATCATCAATTCTTCTTACTATGCCTGTAGCCTTCATATTAAAATCTCCCTTTATCTAAAACTAAAATTCAAACCGATTTCTTATTTTGTCCGCAAAAGAATTTGCGGCGCTGCATAAGTTGCTCTAATATTGTTTGTTTTCGCAGTTTTTTTATACTGAAAATAATAGCGAAATTTCAATTTATAGACAAGGTATTTTATGGAATTTAAAATAATGAATAGTTCTTTTTTATCTGTATTATTTTATATGTTCTTTTTTAAATAATACCTGCAATGACCTTTCGGGCAATCCTTTAATGTGCCGAAAATCTCATAACCGTGCTTTAAATAAAAATCCTTTGCCTGAAAGTCAACCGTGTCAAGATGTATAAGATAACAACCCTTTTCCTTTGCAGTATTTTCGACATATTCAAGAAGTTTAGAACCTAAACCTTTATGACGATAGTTTTCATCAACCCATAAAATATCAATATACAATACATTCCAGCAGTACATTCTTGCAACGCACCCTGCGATGATTTCGCCGTTTGCGTTCAGGAATTTTTTATTTATACTATCAAAATGAATTTCCTGTGTTGCAGGCACTTTTGACAGATTATATTCAACAAGCCTGTCACAGATATAGTCCACGTCATTTTCCTTGCAATTATCAATTGTATAATCAACAGCCAGCTCAATTCCAAGCGCACCGTATTTTTCTTCAAGCTCCTTTGAGTAATAAATGTTCATATCCTCGGGTTTTGCACTGTTAATATCCTTCTCGGAATATCCGCATTTTAAAAGCGGAAGATTGATATATAATTCAGTAAAGTTTCTGAATTTATGTAGAGCCGTTACCGTAGCAAAAATCTGTTTTCCGGTACTCTCTGTGTTCGTAAAAACTATCGTATCGCCAACGCTGATTGCTCTTCGTTTTTCATCATTAAGCCTTAATTCTATCGTTTTCTTGCCCGAGCGTATCATTTCAAACGGTTCGGGGCAAAGGTTCATATAGTGTTTCATTTTGTCCTCCGCTGGTAATTTACTGATTTAAGTATATCATAAACAGATGAACAGAGGCAACTGTTTTGACTTTTATTTTTAAAAGTCAATGAAAGTCAAAAATATTTTAAAATTGAGTAAAAGTGAGAATAATTAAGAATAAAAGAGTATAACAAAGAAAGTATTGAATTATTTGACTTTTATTGACTTTGACTTTGTCTGACTTTACAACTATAATAGAGTCAAAGGTCAGGAAAGGACAAACAAGAGTGGCTGAAATGTAATCTACCCCCTATACATGTAACAATACCAAGCCCCGATAATGACCTATTATATAATGCCTGCTGAACAATTCAAAAACATAGAAATCATTAAACAAATTACTATTTATTGAATTGTTCAGGTGCAGGAGTTTTGAGTGAATAAGCTCAAAACTCTTGCACTTGCCGGAAAACGCTTTTCCGGCAAAACAGGCTTATCAAAAGTCTTACTGAATCAAAATCTTTGATTTTGCGTAAAAATACCGATTTCGGTGTTTTTACAAAACGGCAACGGCGTGTTGCCGTTTATTCAGCAAGCATTATATAAAGGCAACACCGCACACACCAAGCTGTGCGGTATTGCTGAAACTGAAATGAGGCGATTATATGAGAATGAGCGATTTGGTAGCTCAATATATTATGCAGATGCTCGACGAACAGAACGGCAGTGCCGAAATTCAGCGAAACGAGCTTGCGGGAAATCTCGGCTGTGTGCCGAGCCAGATAAATTACGTTATTACTTCACGCTTTACACCCGAGCAAGGATACATTGTTGAAAGCCGTCGAGGCGGCGGAGGCTACATACGAATCAGCCGTGTAAAAATGGATAGAGGCACGGCAATGATGCATATAATAAACTCTGTAGGCTCATCGCTTGACAAGGCTACAGCAGAGGTAATGCTCAACAATATGCTCCAGCGAGATATGATAGAAATCCAGTCGGCAAAGCTGATTGCGGCGGCACTTTCGGACAGAACGCTTTCACAGATTGAGCAGGACAAACGTGATACGGTAAGAGCAGACTTATTCAAAAATATGCTTCTGACCATTGAATAGAAATTTATATTGGAGGTTTTATTTATGAAATGTCAGAAATGCGGAGCAAACAACGCTAACACACATGTAAAAACAATAATCAACGGTGAATTCAAGGAATACGACCTTTGCAGTGAATGTGCAAAGAAAATGGGATATACAAATGTTTTCGGAGATATGGAGGATGAGTTTTCCAACTTCCTCGGCAGCTTCTTCGGAAATGTGCTCCCTGCAAGAACTCAGGCTACTCGCTGTGAATTCTGCGGAAGTACCTATTCGGATATAGCAAAGTCAGGTCACGTAGGCTGTGCAAACTGCTACAGCATTTTCGCTGACGAACTGTTCCCGTCAATCAGAAGAATCCACGGCAACACCACCCACTGCGGCAAGAACAGCAGACTTGCAGAAAAAGCAAAGCAGTCAAAGCCTGCCGAAGAAACAAAAGATGATAAAATCAAGAGTTTAAAGGCAGAGCTTGATAAGGCTGTAAAAGAACAGTACTTTGAACACGCCGCAGAGTTAAGAGATAAAATCAAGGAATTGGAGGCATAAAAATGAGCAACGATGTTGTAATTTCAACCAGAATAAGGCTTGCACGTAACCTGAAGGATTATCCGTTCCCCTGCAAACTCAACTCGCAGGGTAGGGAAAAGGTAATTGAAAAGGTCAGGGACGCTGTCAAGAAGAGCAACAGTCCCGTAGCCTCCGATTTTTCATTTATAAAAATGAGCGAGCTGACTTCCTCACAGAGCGTATCGCTTGTTGAAAAAAGACTTGTTAGTCCCGAGTTTATCAGCGACACTGACGGACGTGCACTTTTAATCAGCAAGGACGAGTGCTTTAGCATTATGATTAACGAGGAGGACCACATAAGACTTCAGGTTATCACAAAGGGCTTGTCGCTTGAACAGACATACGACACTGCCGATAAGCTCGATACATTGCTTGACGAAAACCTCGACTTTGCCTTTGACGAAAAGTTAGGTTACCTTACACAGTGCCCGACAAACCTCGGTACGGGTATGAGAGCGTCTGTAATGCTCCATCTTCCCGCCCTTGAAAAGAGCCGAGCAATCAACCGTATTGCAGGCAATCTCTCAAAGCTCGGTCTTACCATAAGAGGTGCTCACGGCGAAGGTACAGAACCAAAAGGTGCGCTGTATCAGCTTTCAAATCAGGTAACGCTCGGTATCTCCGAAAAGGCGGCAATTGAGAACCTGAAAAACATAACAGAACAGCTTATTGCGCAGGAAAATCAGGCAAGAGAAAGACTTTGCTCAAGCATTGACATTCAGGACGCAATCAGCAGAAGTCTTGGTATTCTGCGCTCGGCACTTGTAATTTCGCACGACGAGGCTTTAAAGCTTTTATCAAACGTCCGTCTTGGCATCGTGTCAAAGCAGATTACTGATGTATCAACCGAAACAATTGACAAGTTAATGCTTGCAGTTGAGCCTGCAACATTGACTGTAACGCTTAACAAAAATCTGTCGGCACACGACAGGGATATTGAAAGAGCAAATCTCATAAGAGCGGAGCTATAAAGCTATAATAAGAACATAATGTAAAAACGAAAGAGGGTTATGACTATGTATGAATTCAGAGGATTTACACAAAAAGCAAACAGAGCGCTTAACCTCGCAATTGAATCTGCACAGGATATGGGCCACAACTACGTTGGCACAGAGCACATACTTCTCGGACTTTTTAACGAGGGTACGGGCGTAGCCGCAACGGCTCTTGAACAGTGCGGAGTAACAGGCGACGCCCTCAAAGATAAAATCAGCTCAACGGACGGAACAGGAATGAAAACAACGCTTACTCCAGATGATTTTACTCCGAGAACTAAGCGTGTGCTAAAAGCCGCAATGCTTGCCTCTGCAAGGATGGGCAACAATTACGTCGGTACGGAGCACCTTCTCCTTGCGGTAATTGCCGAAAGCGACAGCTACGCAGTATCATTTCTGCACGAGCTTGGCGTAAGTGAAAATGCAATTGCGCAGGCAGTAGCAGGAGGATTACAGAATGGCGGTCAGGAGGGAGGCTTTGCCGAAGAAAACAGTGGTTTTTCCGCTCCTAACGGAAACGGAAAGGGCGGCTCGGCTCTTGAAAAGTTCGGCAGAGATTTGACCAAAGCCGCCCAAAACGGCGAGATTGACCCCGTAATCGGACGTGAAAAGGAAATCGAGCGTGTAATTCAGATTCTCTCACGCCGTACAAAGAACAACCCCGTTCTTATCGGTGAACCGGGCGTAGGTAAAACGGCTGTTGCCGAAGGACTTGCGCTTGAAATTGCAAATGGCAATGTCCCCGAAATTCTCAAGGATAAAAAGGTTGTAAGCCTTGACCTTACCGGTATGATAGCAGGCGCAAAGTACAGAGGTGACTTTGAGGAGAGAATCAAGGCGGCAATTGACGAGGTCAAGAAGTCAAAGGATACTATTCTTTTCATAGATGAGCTTCACACAATTGTCGGCGCAGGTGCGGCTGAGGGCAGTGCAGATGCGGCTAATATCTTAAAGCCATCGCTTGCAAGAGGCGATTTTCAGGTGATCGGCGCAACAACGCTTAACGAGTACAGAAAGTACATCGAAAAGGATGCCGCTCTTGAAAGACGTTTCCAGCCTGTAAAGGTTGGCGAGCCTACTCCCGAGCAGGCAATTGAAATTCTCAAGGGTTTGCGTGACAGCTACGAAGCACACCACAAGGTAAAGATTACCGACGAGGCAATCAATGCCGCAGTAACGCTTTCATCACGTTATATTGCCGACAGATACCTCCCCGACAAGGCAATCGACCTTATCGACGAGGGTGCGTCAAAGGTAAGGCTTGCAACTCTGACTTCACCGCCCGATGTAAAATCCCTTGAGGACAGAATTGCCGACTTTGAAAAGGAAAAGGCAAGCGCTGTAAACGAGCAGGACTTTGAACGTGCAGCTAAACTGCGTGACGAGCAGAAAGAGGTTCAGGCTCAGCTTGACAATGCAAAAAAGGAATGGCAGGAAAGACAGAAAGACAGCAGTGGTGAGGTAACCGCCGAGGATATTGCAAAAATCGTTTCCGACTGGACGGGAATCCCTGTTGTTCAGCTCACAAAAGAGGAGAGCGAACGTCTGCTCAATATGGAGAAGGTTCTCCACGAGCGTGTAATCGGTCAGGACGAGGCTGTTTCGGCAATTTCAAAGGCTATAAGACGAGGCAGAGTAGGACTTAAAGACCCGAAACGTCCGGTAGGCTCGTTTATCTTCCTCGGACCGACAGGCGTAGGTAAGACAGAACTTTGCAAGGCGCTTGCACAGGCAATGTTCGGTGATGAAAACGCAATGCTCCGTCTTGATATGAGTGAATATATGGAGAAACACACGGTGTCAAAGCTTATCGGCTCACCGCCCGGGTATGTAGGCTTTGAGGAGGGCGGTCAGCTCACCGAAAAGGTAAGAAGAAAGCCGTATTCGGTAGTGCTCTTTGATGAGATTGAAAAGGCTCATCCCGATGTATTCAATATGCTGCTCCAGATTCTTGAGGACGGCAGACTTACCGACTCACAGGGCAGAACGGTTGACTTCAAGAACACCGTAATTATTATGACCTCTAACGTCGGCGCAAGAATGATTACCGAAAAGCAGAAGGCTCTCGGCTTTACGACCGATGAAAACGAGAAAGAGCAGGACAGCAAGGACATTAAAGAGCTTGTAATGGGCGAACTCCGAAACGTTTTCCGCCCCGAATTTCTCAACCGTGTTGACGATATCATCGTGTTCAACAAGCTTACGCAGGACGAAATCAAGCAGATTGCATCAAAAATGCTTGACACACTTGCAAAGCGACTTGAAAAGCTCGACATCAGAATCACATTTACCGACGAGGCTGTTACGGCAATTGCCGATAAGGGCTTTGATGAAAACTACGGCGCAAGACCTTTGCGCAGAGCAATTCAGAGCGAAATTGAGGACTCACTCTCCGAGAAAATGCTCGAGGGAAGTGTCAAGGAAAATTCAAGCGTTGTCTGCTCCTACAGCGACGGCAAATTTACCTTTGAAACAAAGTAAACTGCTTGGTACTTGAAATAATCAAATGAATATGATATTATATTTTCAGGCAATAATGCAGTATAAAAAATAAATTTCTGCATATACTTGAAATAGCCGAAAGCATATGATATAATATGTCTAGGCAAGAACGAAGTTAATTCAAGCTAACAAAGCGACCCCCTCACAGAGTGCCTTCTGTGAGGGGGTCTTGTTTTTAGGCTTGTTGTCACTTACGGTGTTTGTCAAGCCATTTGCAAAGATAGTGGCAAACTAAATTTGCTGCGACAGACACAAAGAACGAAGTTAATATATACAAGCCAACACCTCCCATCTGTTGTCAAAATGGGATGTGACAACTCAATAATTATACCACAACCACTATTTACATTTCAATTAGTTTAGCAAAACAAAAGGGAAATATGCAGTTGATTTGCATATTTCCCTTATTTAAAATCAATGTGCGGAGTAATTATGCGCCTTATCAAGCAGCATATCCTTGACCTTCATCAGCCTTGTTCGGCTGCTGCGGTCATTTTCCTCAAGCTTCATTGAAATATATTTAATTGTTTCCTGATAGCGTGGAATCATTACGTGTTCAAGCGAGTTTACACGTCTGCGTGTTTTTTCAATTTCTGCCGACATCATTTCACAGCTCTTTTCAATCTGCGCAAGCTTTATCAGGTCGGGCAGGAGCTTTTCAAGCGACATTACTGCATCGTCAAGCTCAAAGGACGTAAACGCAAAACCATAGGGGAAAATATCGCCCTTGTCGTTTGTTCTTGTCCCTGCCGTAAAAACAGGCGTTTCTACGCTCATAATGTTGTGTGATTCAACATCAATCGTCACCTGCTGTTTCGGTGACATCAGCGAGGCGTCAAGCGCCTGCTTTGACATAACTGCGCTTGCGTTTACAAAGTGAGAGTTACACTCTGAAAGCTCCTTTTCAATCTTTTCACGCAGTTCACGGTTCTCCCTTACAAGGTCAAGAAACTGGCGCATAAGCTCGTCACGCTTATCCTTTAACATTTTATGCCCACGAACGGCGGTTGTAAGCTGTTTTTTCAGCTTTGTCAACTGCATTCGAGTGGGATTAACATTCATTATTGCCATAAATCAGCACCCTCAATGCAGTTATTGTTTGCCGTAGAACTCGTCGAGCATATCGTCCTTAATACGTTTCAGCTCACTTCTCGGAAGAATCTGCAACAGCTTCCAGCCGATGTCGAGTGTTTCCTCAATTGAACGGTTGTTATCATAGCCCTGCGAAACGTATTCTCTTTCAAATGCCTCGGCAAATTCAGCGTACTTTTTATCCATATCGGTAAGAGCCGCTTCACCGAGAATTACCATAAGCTCTCTTGCGTCCTTACCTCTTGCGTAGGCGGCAAAGAGCTGGTTCATAGTAGCCGCATGGTCTTTTCTTGTACGATCGGGACCGATACCCTTGTCCTTAAGACGTGAAAGCGAGGGGAGAACGTCAATCGGGGGAGTTACGCCCTTGCGGTAAAGCTCACGGGAGAGGATAATCTGACCCTCTGTGATGTAGCCCGTAAGGTCGGGAATCGGGTGAGTTTTGTCGTCCTCGGGCATTGTAAGGATAGGAATAAGTGTGATTGAGCCGTCCTTTCCTTTCAGACGTCCTGCACGCTCATAAAGCGTTGCAAGATCTGTGTACATATATCCGGGATAGCCACGTCTGCCGGGAACTTCCTTTCTTGCGGCGGAAACCTCACGCAGAGCGTCGGCGTAGTTTGTAATGTCGGTCATAATAACGAGCACGTGCATTCCAAGGTCAAATGCGAGATATTCAGCGGCTGTAAGCGCCATTCTCGGAGTTGCGATACGCTCGATTGCAGGGTCGTTTGCAAGGTTTACAAACATAACTGTTCTGTCAATGGCGCCCGTTTCCTTAAAGGACTCAACAAAGTAGTTCGACTCCTCAAAGGTGATACCGATTGCGGCAAATACAACGGCGAACTGCTCGTTCTTGCCCCTTACAGCCGCCTGTCTTGCAATCTGTGCGGCAAGCTGTGAGTGGGGAAGACCCGAAGCCGAGAAGATAGGAAGCTTCTGACCTCTTACAAGCGTGTTAAGTCCGTCAATTGCGGAGATACCTGTCTGAATAAACTCCTGCGGATAGTTTCTTGCCGCAGGGTTCATCGGCGTGCCGTTAATGTCAAGTCGTTTTTCGGGAATCAGCGCAGGGCCTCCGTCAATCGGATTTCCCAGACCGTCAAATACTCGTGAAAGCATATCGGGTGAAACGGGAAGCTCCATTGACCTGCCGAGAAAACGCACCTTTGAACCTGCAAGGTTGATGCCTGCCGCAGACTCAAAAAGCTGAACAAGAGCGTTGTTGCCGTTTACTTCAAGCACCTTACAGCGGCGAGTTTCGCCGTTTGGAAGCTCGATTTCGCCGAGTTCGTCATACTTTACGTCCTCAACGTCACTAATCATCATAAGAGGGCCTGCGACCTCTCTTATTGTACGGTATTCCTTCGGCATCAGTCATCACTCCTTTTCAGTACATCTGCAATTTCACTTTCGAGCTGTGCCTCAATCTGCTCAAACTCGTCGTTAATCTTATCTTCAGGCTCGTACTTAAAACGTCCGATTCTTTCACGAACGGGAAGATTTACGAGCATTTCAATGTCAGCACCCTTGTTAAGTCCGTCAAGAGCCTTGTCGTAGTAGCTTAAAATCGCACGCATCATAAGCACCTGCTTTTTCAGCGAGGTGTAGGTGTCAGTCGGGTCAAAAGCGTTCTGATGGAGGTAGTCCTCACGTATTGAACGTGCAGATTCAAGCTTAAGTCTGTCGGGAGAGGAAAGTGCGTCCATACCAACGAGGTTTACGATTTCCTGTAACTCCGATTCGTCCTGAAGCAGAGCCATAAGTCTGCCACGTAACTCCATAAAGTCGGGAGCGGCATTTTCCTTATACCACTCGGCAAGCTGGTCTGTGTAGAGCGAATAGCTTGTCAGCCAGTTAATTGCAGGGAAGTGACGTTTATACGCAAGGTTTGCATCAAGTCCCCAGAATACCTTTACAATTCGCAGAGTAGCCTGCGAAACAGGCTCGGAAATATCGCCGCCCGGAGGTGATACTGCGCCGATAACGGACAGCGCACCCTCGGTATCCTCACTGCCGTTTACGATAACTCGTCCTGCTCTTTCATAGAACTGTGCAAGACGGCTGCCAAGGTATGCGGGATAACCCTCTTCACCGGGCATTTCTTCAAGACGACCTGACATTTCACGAAGAGCCTCTGCCCAGCGTGAGGTGGAGTCAGCCATAAGAGCAACCGTATAACCCATATCACGGAAGTATTCCGCAATAGTAATTCCTGTGTAAATTGAAGCCTCACGAGCCGCAACGGGCATATCGGAGGTATTTGCAATAAGAACGGTTCTCTCCATAAGCGAGTTGCCTGTCCTCGGGTCCTTAAGCTCGGGGAACTCGTTAAGAACGTCGGTCATTTCGTTTCCACGCTCACCGCAGCCGATGTAAACAATGATGTCGGCTGCCGCCCATTTTGCAAGCTGGTGCTGAACAACCGTTTTGCCCGAGCCGAAAGGTCCCGGAACTGCGGCTACACCGCCCTTTGCAAGCGGAAAGAGTGTGTCAATCGGTCTTTGACCTGTTGTGAGAAGAATATCGGGGGAGAGCTTTCTCTTGTACGGTCTGCCCACACGAACAGGCCATTTTGTAAGCATTTTAACTTCGGTTTTTTCCTTGCCGTTGTCGATTACGGCAATAATCTCGTCAATTGTAAAGTCGCCCTCGCTGATTTTTTCAACAGTGCCCTCAACCTTGTTCGGAACGAGGATTTTGTGCAGAACAGCGTGAGTTTCCTTGACAGTGCCGAGCACATCGCCTGCAACAACCTTGTCACCCGACTTTACTTTCGGGGTAAAGTGCCACTTCTTGCTGTGATCGAGCGAGGGAACGTCAACGCCTCTTTTGAGGTTTGTTCCTGCGACCTTCATAATTTCGTTAAGAGGACGCTGAATACCGTCGTAGATTGAACCGATAAGTCCCGGTCCAAGCTCAACCGAAAGCGGTGCGCCTGTTGATTCAACGGTTTCACCGGGGCCGAGTCCCGAAGTTTCCTCATAAACCTGAATGGAGGCTTTGTCGCCGTGCATTTCGATTATTTCGCCGATAAGACGCTGACTGCTTACCCTGACAACGTCGAACATATTTGCATCACGCATTCCGTCTGCAATTACCAGAGGACCTGCGACCTTTGTAATTATTCCTGTTTTCAAATTATACACCTCAATCGTTGAAGATAATATCAGAGCCGACAGCCTGTTCTACAAATGATGACAGACGTTTCAAGCCCGTACCCGTATTGCCCTTTACGCCGGGAACGGGGATAATAGCGGGAGTCAGCTTTTCTTCATAGCGGCTGCGCGCTTTTTCAACCGAATCAAACAGTTCCTCGGTAAGAAAAATAATTGCGTAATTGTCGCTGTCTGCAATATTGCGGAGAAGGTGCGGACAATCTTCGACGCTTTCGCATGGATAGATGTCTATTCCGATTGCGCAAAAGCCCTTTATGCTCTCGCTGTCGCCGATTACGGCAATGTTTTTAGCCATAAATTTCACGCAGCCTTTCTCTGATTGTATCCGTACTCGTTTTGGTTCTTATACCGCTTGCAATAATGTGGATAACCTTCTTTTCAGCCTCACAGCCAAGGTAATATCCGAGCAGCGGCTCTGCACCCTCACTTGCACGCTTGCAGCTTTCCTTTGCAGTTTTAATCAGCCTGTTGTCAACAAACCTTTCAAATGCAGACGGAGATTTTTTGTATTCGCTTATTGCTTCACCGCAGCCGTATTCGCTGTATTTTGAAAGCTCGTCAACGAGTGAATCAATGCCCTTTAAGGCGGCTGAAATCACCGAGCTTTTTCTGAAATCGTCAACATCGCACAAGGCTTTGAGCAGATAATCCATACTCGTGCCTGTGCGTGCACTGCGGAGAGCAATTTTTATGTTACTGTAAAAAACATAGGTTTTAAAATAGGATTTAAGAAACTGCGAACTAAAGCTTTCGGCAGATGAAATCATCTTTTCCATAAGCGCTTTGTCAACCAAAGCGTCGCTCATTCGTGCGTCTCCTGTGTGGGCAAGCGTTTCGTAAGCCTCGTCAGCCGCTTTTGCAAGCCAGTCGGGGAGAAGTGAAAACTTTCTCTTTTCAACAGCCTCCTTGAGCGTTTCAACGCTGATTGTAAGGGGAGTTAAAATAAGCTCGCCGTAATCACGATTAGCCATTGTGCCCTTTAAAACGACCTTGAGATTGTGAACGTCATTCTGATAGAAAAACGGATTGAAAATTTCAAAGTCGGGAGCAACGCTTTTGAGGTAATCCCACATTGACTTTGTGTGGCTGTAGATAATTTCCTCAACCGTTTTGCCGTCACCGTAGCCCTTGTCGGACAAAAGCCTTGCAAGCTCGTTTTCATCCTTGCAGGCAAGCAGTCTGTCAATGTCGGAGCTTGTAAAAAGCGAGGTTTCCTTTGCACGTACGGAGCCTATGGAAAATTCATATGATAAAGCCATTGAATTCCTCCTTACTGTGCAAAAAGCTCACGGTTTATCAGGTCTTCGAGTTCGCCGCTTTTTTCGCTGATTATTGCGGCAAAGTCCATATTTTCTTCAATATCACCGCATTTTAAGATGAATCCGCCTGAAATATCAGCCGTAGTTTTGCTGACCGTTGCATTCAGACCGATTTGTGAAAGCCTGTTTTCAAAGTCAGAGGGCAAACGTGAAATATCCTTTGAATTGAGCATAATTTCGCCTGATTTGCCGCCCAGCTTTGAAGCAAGCTTGTAGATTATTTCAAAATATTGCTTATCGTCAAGGCTTGTAAGGTACTCAAGAATTTTTGACATTGTAATGTCAATTTCCCTGCGGCGCCTTTTGAGCAAGGCGTTTCTTACCGAAAGCTCTGCACTGCTTTTTGAGGACGCATTCATCTGCTTTACCCTGACTTCGGCTTTTTTAGCAATTTCGAGGGCTGCCTGTTCAGCCTGCGCTTTGCCGTCGTTAAGAATCTGCGCACAGGTTTCTTCGGCTTTTGCGTTTATTGCTTTTATGTTTTCGTCGCAGTCTGACTTTATGCGGTCAAGAATTTTGTCGCCGCCGTTCATACAGACCCCACCTTTCTGTTCATATTTTTATCAGATGCTAAGTCCGGGAACGGAGATAACTACGAGAAGTGAAACGATGAAAGAAAGGAGAGCGTAGATTTCAACAAGAGTAACCGAAACCATTGCCTTTGAGAAGTTTCTGTCATCCTTTGCGCTCATTGCAATACCCGAAACAGCCGCCTTGCCCTGTGCAAAGCCTGAAACCATACCGCCGATACCGATTGCAAGAGAAGCGCCGAGATAAGCAAGTCCCTGACCTGCGGTAGGCATAGCACCGCCGAGAACACCGCAGTTTACGAGAATAAGGAAGCCTACGATAAAGCCGTAAAGTCCCTGTGTGCCCGGAAGAAGTGTGAGTACGAGCATTTTACCGAATTTTGACGAGTCCTCGGAAAGAACTCCCATTGAAGCCTGTGCTGCGCCGCCAACGCCCTTTGCAGAACCGAAGCCTGCAAGTGCGGTTGCGAGTGATGCGCCTAAAAGTGCAAAAAACATTCCATTCATTTTGTTTTTTCCTCCTGGATTTTAATATATTTACTTTTCAGCGAGAACGGCTCGAACTCCTGTCCGCCGCCCTCGTAGAATTTACTGAACATTTCAACGTACTGTAATCTCATTGTGTGAACGTATGAGCCGAGTGCGTTAAGACCGATGTTGATTGCGTGACCTATAAGCAGGATGACAACCATAATTATACAGCCTACCCAGTTTGTGCCGAACATTGTTGCAAGCATATTGAATACCTGCGCCATAACGCCGGTTGTAAGACCGAGTGCTAAAAGTCGGGAATAGCTTAAAAGGTCGCTGATGTATCCTGTGATGTCATAGAGAGAAGCAAGTCCGCCTATGACCTTACCAAAGCCTTTTTTGTGTCTGCCCTGTGTAAGCACAAGACCGACTGCACTCGCAATTGCGATTCCTGCGCCGATATAGAGAACAACAGGGGAGAGCATCATACCGACTGCAAGAACAGCAAAGCCAACGAGCATAAGCATCCACAGACCTGTGTCAAAGAAAGCTCCGCCGTAGTCCTTTTGCTTAAGGCACACATAGAATTTGCATCCCATTCCGACAAGAATATGCACAAGACCGAATGCGATTGAAATTACCATAAGGGTAAGTGCGTCCTTTTGCGGGTCGAGAGTCGGCCACGGCAGAATCTGCGCCATTGTCACGTCTGCGCCCGTAAAGTGATTGTATAGCACCGCAGGAGCGTCGCCGAAGATACTGCCGAACACAAGTCCCCAGAAAAACGTGGAAACACCGCAGTACTGAAACAGCTTTAGGTTGTTTCGCATTTGCGTATCGGGTTTGAATATTTTTAAGACAATTCCGATTACTATTACCATCAGCAGTCCGTAGCCTGCGTCGGAGAACATCATTCCGAAGAAGAAGTAGAAGAAGAACGCAAGCAGAGGAGTCGGGTCAATGTCGGCGTGTGACGGGGGAGAGTACATTTTTACAATTCCCTCGGCAGGCTGTGCAAACCTGTTATTTTTCAGCTTTACAGGAGCGTCGTCGCCTGCTTCACCAAACTCAATGTGACAAACCGCAACTCTGTTGCATAGCTTTTCAAGCTTGTCGCAGTCCTCCTCGGGAATGTAGCCGTAAATCACGAAAACGTGACGTGAATGGTCAAGCTCATTGATTACGTGATACTTGTCGGCTCTGATTCTGAAGTAATCCTGCGTGTCGCAGATTTCTTTTCGTTTGTCTGCAAACGAGGCGATTTCCTCTTTTGCCTTTTCGGTTTCTTTTAACAGTTTTTCGCTTTTTGCCCTGAGCCTTTCAGCCTTTACTTTAGGCGTGCGGCTTGTCGGGCTCATAGGCTTTGCAAAGCCTATATTTCTCAGCACGTCCTCTGCCATTGTTTTCTGACTTATCGGGGTAAAGATTACCACGCAGGTCATATTGCTTTCGGAGTGCTGAATTTCAAATTCAAATTCAAGCTTCGGATTTTGTGAGGCAAGCTCTGTTGCAAGAGCTTCGTTGCTGTACTGACGGGGGAAAGTTCCGATAAATACAGCGGTTGACTTTGTATCACCCGTATTCAGCGGAATGTCGAGGTTCTGCCACACTTCAAGCTGTGCAAGAGTTGTGCTTATCCTCACCTGCTCGGCGGTATTGTCGGTACATTTTTTGTCAAGCTCTGTGATTCTTGAACAGATGTTGATTATGTCGCCTGCCTTTGAAGCGATTACTCCGATTTCGTCGGGGTCAACCTCACGTCTGCCTGCAAATGACGAAAGCATTCCCTTCTTTTCGGGAGAGATTTCGTCAAGCACCTTGAGTGCCTGTTCCGTAAGCGTTACGTTTCGTTCGAAAACCTGCATCTGCGAGGTCAAATCGACCTTTGAAAAGCCCTTTGCAGCCTTGTCACGCTTTTTAATCTGAATAAGCGAGCTGTCCTGCAAATGCTCAAGAAGCCGTTTCCTGTCCTCACGCAAAGCGATAATACGAACGGTTTTCATTTTTAATTTTGCCAATTTTCTATCACCACACTTTGTGATTGACTTAAATCAGTCAATAAGGTAATTTACTGCATTTTTGATTACATCTGAACGGTTTTTTTCTGCGGTTTCGGAAATTTTTTTGCATTTGATTTCCGATAATGCATTGGCTTCATCAAGCACTTTTTTGCCGTCTGCCTTTGCCTTTTCAAACATAGCCTGTGCTTTTGTTTCAGCCTCGGCTTTAGCGTTCTGAATCAGCTTTTCGCAGTCCTTTTTAGCCTGTACAACTGCCTGTTCAGCCTTTGCTTTAGCATCGGCTTCACGTTCTTTGCAGTCGTTTTCAGCGTTTAAAACGGCGTCCAACATATCCTTAGCCATAATTCATCTCCTTGCTGTGTCAAAAAGAAGTTTTATTATTAATGAAAATAAATATATAAAAATATTTATAAACTACAATATAACATATTTTTCGTAAAAAATCAATCATTATTTGGAATATAATGTGTGTATTTTAGGCAAATTATATGTTTTGTCGGTTTTTAGCTAACAATTTAAAATATTGAAGTAAAAAGTCACTGTTTATTTCTGTTTTCGACAAAAATAGTATAAGCAAAACTATTGAAATGAACGAAACATTTTGTTATTCTAATATTACCAATAAATTTTAATTTAAAAGGCAGACGATAATAATGGCAGAATACAAGACAAACGTTATGAGAATACTCGACAGAGAGGGTATTGAATACATTGCTCACGAGTATCCGCACGGCAAGGAAGCCGTTGACGGAGTGAGCGTTGCAAAGCTCCTCGGGCAAAATCCCGAATATGTTTTCAAAACTCTTGTCACAAAGGGCAGTAAGGACTACTTTGTTTTTGTAGTACCGGTAGCAGATGAGCTTGACTTGAAAAAGTGCGCCAAGAGCGTAGGTGAAAAGTCGGTGGAGATGATTCACGTAAAGGATATTACCAAGGTAACGGGTTACGTAAGAGGAGGTTGTTCTCCTATAGGAATGAAAAAGCAGTATAAAACGACATTTCATATTACGGCGCAGGATATTCCGCAGATTATCGTCAGCGCAGGCAAAATCGGCTATCAGATTGATTTAAAGCCTGTTGACCTTATCCGCCTTACAAACGGACAGTGTGCTGACATTGTGAAAGGGCAGTGATTATAGTTTGGAGTGTGGAGTGTGGAGTTAATGGTCGCTGCGCTCCGAATTTATAATAGTGCGTGTTGTTTGGATAAGTTTGTTTCCTGATTTTATGTTGATATATCGGCAACGTTTCGGGACGTCAGGGATGCCGTCCCCTACGGATATAGAGGAAACG
>DKWR01000007.1:2883-27875 GCA_002491825.1 Ruminococcaceae bacterium UBA7147 | reverse complement strand
CCGTCCCCTACGGATATAGAGGAAACGTTTGTATTACAGTCGTAGGGACACGGCGTGCCGTGTCCGCATATAAATTGCGTTGCAATTTATGAAACGGGACGTTTGGGGAAACCGTCCCCTACGGAAATATTTACAAGCTACTACCATAAAATCAAAAAGCGAACGGTTTTGTGCCGTTCGCTTTTACTATTATACAAATTTTACCGCAGTACCGTATGCGAGTACCTCGGCGGCCTGTTGCATAACCGATGCGGAAGTGTATCTCACTCCGACAATTGCGTCAGCTCCCATTGCGGCAGCCTGGTCAATCATACGCTGTGTTGCAATAGCTCTTGACTTTGTCATCATCTCGGTGTAAGACTTAAGCTCGCCGCCTACCATTGTTTTAAATCCCTGTCCCATATCGCTGAACATATGCTTTGATTGGATAGTATTGCCCGTAACAAGTCCGAGCGTTGCGCAGTTTTTGCCTGAAACGGTTTCTGTAGTAACTAAAATCATTTGTGCCACTCCTAATAAAATTTATGTATCCATTTTACAATATATTGCATTATTCGTCAATAGCTTCAAGCTCGCTTTCTTCAACCTTGCGAAGCTCTTTTTTATTGAAAGCGTCATAAATTACGGGGATTATGTAGAGCGTCATAAACGTTGCGTAAACAAGTCCGCCTATACAGACGATTGCAAGCGGCTGCATCATCTCTGCACCTGTTCCGATTCCGAGAGCCATTACGGAAAGTCCGAGAATTGTGGTGAGAGCAGTTATAAGGATTGGGCGCATTCTCGTTTTGCCTGCCTCAACTATTGCCTCAACACGCTCTTTTTCGTCACGGCGAAGTCTGTTGATGTAGTCAACAAGCACGATGCCGTTGTTTACGATGATACCGCAAAGCATTATGAAACCGATAAGCGAAACAACGCTTACGTCAAAGCCTGTTATGAGCAGACCGAGGAAACCGCCCGTGAATGCAAGGGGGATTGTAAACATAATGATAAACGGTGATTTAAGGCTCTGGAACTGGGCAACCATAATCAGATAGATTAAAACTACGCCGAGCAGCAGCATAAGAACAAGCTGTGACATTGCGTCCATTGTTGCCTTGTTACTGCCTGCAAATTCAATTGAACATCCCTCGGGGAATTTATAATTGTCAAACAGCTTTTCGGCTTTGTTTGAGACATCAGTAAGGGTATAGCCGTCCTTCAGCGTACCTGTAATTGAAAGATAACGTTTCTGATCCTGACGGGTAATTACATCTAATGTTTCCGACTTTGAAATATCGGCAATTGAGGAAAGTGAGGTTGTCTTTTCGTTTTCCTCGCTGTCTTTATAGGTTATGTCAATGCTGCCGATTGTATCGGGAGAAACCTTTTTGCTTTCGTCCTTGACGATTACAATGTCAATGTCACTGCCGTTGCCGTTTGTAAGAGCTGTTGAGGTTTTTTCACTCGCAACCGCAGATGCAACCTGCTGGTACACCTGCGCAACGGTAAGTCCCTTTTCAGCGGATTTTGCCTTGTTTACGCTGACCTTGATTTCGGGAGAGGTTGCGCCCACTCCGCTGTCGGTTTCATCAATTCCCTCAACGGTTTCAAGCTGTTTAGCCATATCCTCGGCTGTTTTCTTGAGCGTTTCAATATCGTCGCCGTAGAGCGTGATTTCAATTCCGCCATTACCGAGAACAGATGACATTGAGCTTGTCGAAGAACCGCCGCTGACGCTGATTTCACCCTTGACCTTTTCAAGGTTAGCACTCAATCTGCCGCAGATTTCTTCGCTCTTCTTCGTGTATTCGTCTTTCAGCACACCGTAAGCGGTTACACTGCCTGTATCCGATGACGAGCCGCCCGAAAGTCCCATAAGACTTGTACTGCTGCCCGTTATTACACCGACGGTTTCAAACTCGTCATATCCGTTCAGCACCTTGTTAATCTGCTCGGCTGTATCAATTGTTTCTTCAAGCGTTGCGTTGTCGTCAAGCTTTGCGGAAACCTGAACCTCGGTACTGCTCATATTCGGCATAAAGCTGAATCCCTTTGCAAGCGCACCGAATATACTTGCGGCAAGTACGGCTACTACAACGAGAATTGAACATACCTTGTGGCGCAGTACAAAACGCAGAGATTTTTCATAGCCCTTGATAATTTTACTGTTCTCGGGATTTTTCTGCGGCTTGATTTTGCGCAGCATACGTTGTCCCATTGCAGGAACAAGCGTGAGTGCGACAATAAGGCTTGCAAGCAGTGAGTATGCAATTGTGAGCGCCATATCAACAAACAGCTGTCTTGTGATTCCCTCAACAAACACAATCGGGAGGAATACGCAGATTGTTGTAAGCGTTGATGAAGCGATTGCACCTGCAACCTGCTTTGCACCGTTAAGCGACGCCTGAATTGCAGAATAGCCCAGACCTCTTAAACGGTAGATATTTTCAATTACAACTACCGAGTTGTCAACCAGCATTCCGACGCCGATTGCAAGTCCCGAAAGCGAAATCATATTCAGCGTTACTCCGCTGAAATACATAAGTACAATCGCAAAGACAACGCTTATCGGAATTGAGCAGGCAACTATTACAGTCGGCTTTATATCACGCAGGAACAAAAACAGAATTATTATTGCTAAAAGTGCGCCCAGAAGCAGGTTCTGTAGAACACTGTTAATTACGATTGCAATGTAGTCGCCCTGACTGTAGAGGTTAGTGAAGTTAAGTCCTTCATTTTCTTCACTCAACTCCTTGAGAGTGGTGTTTATGTTATCGCATACGGTTGAGGTTGCAATGTCGCTTTGCTTTGAAAAGCTGAGCACAACTCCGGCGTTTCCGTTGATTTTGGCATAAATCTCATCGGAATTATCTTTGAGAAATACGTCTGCAACATCGTCAAGAGTTATAACGCCGATACCGTCAATCTTTGTGTCAAAAAGCACAAGACTTTTGAGTTCCTTCTCATTATTGACCTTGTCGCCGACACGCACCATATATTTGTTGTTTTCGTCGTCGGTAACGTAGCCTGCCGGCATTGAAAAGTTCTGCGCCGTTAGAATATTGGAAACGTTTTCAAGCGTGACGGTGTTGTTCATATCCGCCTTGTCTTTTGCCTTGTCCTTCTGCCCCTTTAAGGTGTCAATTGAACCCTGAACATCTTTTTTGGCGGAGTCAAGCTGTGTTACAGCACTCTGAACCTCGCTCTGTTTTGCAGTCAGCGTTGAAAGGGCAGACGACATTTTAAAGTCTGCGCTCGACTGTTGCTTTGAAATTGTGGCAAGTGCGCTGTCTACGGAAACCGACTTGTCGTCAAGTCCGCTGATTGCGCTGTCGATTTGTGCAATACCGCTGTTGATTACGGAAATTTTATCGGTAAGCTCTTTGAGAGTGGAATCAAGATTTGACGTATCCGTTCCAAGCTCTGCGAGTGTTTCGTTAATCTGCCCGAGTGAGCTGTCTACCTTTGAAAGAGCGGCGTTTGCAGACTCAATTGCAAGAGCAAGTCCTTCTTTTTTTATATTAAACGACTTTAGCTGTTCGTCAATCTCTTCAAGCTGTTTTTCAAGCTGTTTGTACTCCTCACTGTCCTTGTCAAGAGCAGCCATCTGCTTGATTATTGCAACGTAATTGTCGCTTATCTGATTAAGAGTATTGAGCGTGTCGGTAAGCTCTTTCTTTTGAGCGAGAAGTTCCTCGTAGGAAGTCTTTATAGACAAAAGAGTCTGATAAGCCGTTTCAAGCGTTTGCTTTGTCTGTGTAAGCGAAGCTTTCTGGTCAAGCAGCTGCATTTTTGCAGATAAAAGCTGGGTTTTTCCGCTTTCAGCGTTCTTTTGTGCATCCTGTAGCTGTGATGCTGCGGATTCCTGCTGTGCGTTAATCTGCTCAATAGAGGAGCTTATTGTCTGACTTCCGCTTTCAGCCTTGCTGATGTTGTCGTCAATTTCCTTTTTTGCACTGTTCAGCTTATCCTCTGCGTCTGAAAACTGGTCGTCGAGTGCCGCTGAAATTTTCTTGTTGAGCGCATCAATTTTTTTCTGTGAGATTACGACGTTTTCTTTTTCAACAACAATACCCTTGTCGGAAACCGAGGCAACGCCGTCAATTCCCTCAAGCTTGTTTAAAAGCTCGTCGCTGACGTAATCGGACAGCTCGTTTCTGTCCTTGCCCTCGTATTCAACAGCCGTCATTGCAACAGGAAGAATACTCGGGTTTGCCTTGATAAGGTACGGCGTACCTACTCCGTCGGGCCAGTTGTCCGAGATTGTGTCAAGGCTTGAACGCAAATCAACTGTTGCGGTGTCCATATTCGTGCCGTCCTCAAACTCGATAATAAGCACCGAGTAGTTTTCGGCGGAATTAGAGGTAATATCCTTTACGCCGTCAATAGTTGAAATTGACTGTTCAAGCGGCTTTGTTACGGTTGATTCAACAGTTTCGGGGGTTTGTCCGCCGTAGGTTGTCATAATCATCGCATAGGGAAAGTCCATATTCGGCAGCAGGTCGGGTGTCATTTTAAGAAAAGACACAGCGCCGAGCACGATGATGATTACAACGCAGACAAAAACTGTCATCGGTTTTTTTACACTGAATTTTGATAGCATTTGCTTGTTACTCCTGAAGCCTAAAATGGTTAATTGTTAATTGCAACTGCGCCGCTCTTGATTATTTCAAGTTTACGCAGATAATCTTTTTTGACTTTATCGCAGTCCATTCCCACAACAAAAACATCAAAGATTGCGTTTTTGAGCACCTGCGTAAGAATCTGCGAAAGAGATTTAACATCCTCGTCGCTTTTATATTTCAGACAATCCCTGTTAAACTGGTTTGAAAATTCACGGAATGGCGCTAATCCCTCAAATCTGTTGAGCATATATTCGGAAATCAAGTCGTCGTTTGCTCGAAGGTTTTTTATCAGATTCTTCAGAATCATCTTCTGCTTTTTCTCCTTGCCAAAGTCGGTGATTATGTCAAACAGCTTTTCGTATGTATAGAAAATATCGCCGTTTGAGTATTGCAGTGCCTTGCGACCGCCCTCAACGGAAAGATCTGCAAAGGTCTTTACAAGCACCTCAACAAGGTCAACCTTGTCGTCAAAATACTGGTAAAAGCTTCCTCTTGAAATATTCGCCGCTTTGATTATGCGGTTTATACTGACTTTTTCCGTAGTCGAGCTTGCAAACTCCTGCATAATAGCGTTTATAATTCTCTGCCTTTTTTCTTCGGGAAGGTTGTAAAATGTCTTTTTTATCACGATAAGACGCCTCCTTATTATTGTGACAACCTGTCATATGAACACTTGTCATAATTATAATTGCATCAAAACTAATTGTCAACATTTTCCTGATTTTGTTTTGTGAAAGTTTTATGAATTTTTGGTGAGAAACTTGTGTGAAATAACAAAGCAGGACGGAATAACCGTCCTGCAAGGTATTTATACTAACTCATTCTGCCCCGTATTACTGCGTGAAACAGCCTCCGTCAGCGCAACAAAAAGAATGAACAAAGGCGTTGTAATAGGCTGGGCAATGTTTACGACAGCCTGCACCGAATAGCAGATAACTGCCGATACGCATATGATTGAAAGCGGATTTGAAAACGACTTTTTAATTGCTCTTGCAATTGTTCCGCCGACAACCGACAGATAGGCAATAAGACCAAAGGCGCCGATTGTGATAAGGTAGTTGAGGTACTCGTTGTGAGCTGCGTTCGTTGAAGAGTCGCCGTATTTCATAAGGTCGGTGAAATAGGGAGAAAAAGCATAGTGGAATGTGTCGGGACCCGTACCGAAAAGCTTTTGGAAAAACGAAGCGTCACCGAAAATATCAAATGACTTGATCCACATAAAACCTCGATGAGTACCCCAGCTTTCGTCAAATCGCAATATGGATAAAAATCCGTCAAGCTTTGTTGTGGTATCAACACAGCTGAAGTAAACTACAGCAGACAGAATTGCAATAACTGCGGCTGCAAAAAGTGAGCCGAGCACAATCGGAACTGCTTTTGAAAGCGTGAGATTCGGCTTTTTCTTATCAATTATGTAAAGCGCACCCGTAATTACAGCGGCAATACCGATTAGTATAAAGCCTGTGTTTGACTCGACAAACAGCTTTTGAAACTCATCAATTTCCTTTGTCCTGCACCCGAATGACTGCGACAGAATAACGGTGAATAGGCGGAGTATCTTTGCTGATGTGAGCATAACGGTAAGGCAGAGAAAATATCTTTTCAGCCGTGAAATTTTACGTGAATACCAAATCAGCATAACAACTATGAACACGCCGATTCCGAGAATACCCGAGTCGCTGTCTGCCGTCATCAGAGCCATAAAGCCGAGTGCTGAAGATACAAGATAAATTATCCTGAACATTGTCTTTTTCGTGTGAACCGACATCGTGATTACAACGGGGAGCATAACGCAGATAAAGCTTGACATAAGGTTTTTGTTGCCGATTGTCGAGGTAAAATCCTCAATCGTTTTTGCATCAAGACGTGTGTACATACCAAGCGGGTCAATGTAGCAGAAGTTGAGCACCGAAAGAAGATAAACAACAGCCGAGCCTGCCGCAAGAGCAACAAAAACGTACTCCATATAGTAGTAACAGCGGGTAATGACAAAGTATATTCCCACATAAAATGCAATCAGAATAAGACCGTTGTTTCTGCCAGTCAACGAACCGAAAAGAGCGTCCTCGGTGTGTTTTGAAAATACGGCTGAAATTACGCAAACCGCAAGAAATGCAAGCATTGCCCAGTCGGTAAAAGAAAATTTTGTGATGTTGGCGTTACTGACTGCCATTTCTGGTGAGTTGTCTTTTTTATTGTCGCAGTATGCAAAATAAATCAGAACAGCCTCGGCAATTATCACAACTCCCGATAATGCCAAAAAGAAGTAGTATTTGTCGTGGCGGATGTTAAAAAATGCGTCAGACGCAAACAGCGGAAAAACAGTGAACATCAGCACAAGGAAGTAGTTTAGCACAGCATGCCTTGTTGAATATTTTTCCTGAAGTCGCGGACTCTCGGTTGTATTTTTGGTATTCTTCATTTTATTTGCCTTTCAAATAATGATATTGCTTTAATTTTATACCGTAAGTCCGATATTGTCAATAAAATAACGGCTCAAAGTATTAAAACTCTGAGCCGGAAAATTATTTTGCATATTGATTGAATCTTGATAAGAACGCCTGTGTTCTCGGATTCTGCGGATTGCCGATAACCTGCTCGGGAGTGCCCTCCTCTGCGATTACGCCGTCAGCCATAAAGATGATTTTGTCGGCTACATCACGTGCAAATTCAATTTCGTGAGTAACAACAATCATCGTGCTGTCGGAGGATTTAAGTCCTCTGATTACGTTGAGCACCTCTCCCGTAAGCTCGGGGTCAAGCGCCGAGGTAGGCTCGTCAAAGCAGAGTACGTCGGGATTCAGCGCAAGCGCCCTTGCAATTGCAACACGCTGCTGCTGACCTCCGCTTAAATTGCAGGGATAGGCGTCCTTCTTTTCGGAAAGACCTACCTTTTCAAGCAGTGAAAGCGCATTTGTTTCGATAAGCTCCTGCGCTTCCTTATAGGTTTTTGCGCCCATAAATTCTCCGCTCTTTTTTATCTGCTCCTTTGCAAGCATCTTCGGGGCGAGTGTGATATTTTCAATCACCCTGTACTGCGGAAAAAGATTAAACGATTGAAAAACAAGTCCGAAATGAAGTCTGTTTTTTCTGATTTCAGCGTCGCTTGTTTTTGCTTTATTGCCGCAGTCGAGCAGAACGCTGTCGTTTACCGTGATTTTTCCGCTTTGCGGTGTTTCAAGAAAGTTAAGACATCTTAAAAGAGTTGTCTTGCCCGAACCCGAGGAACCGATAATCGCAAGAACCTCGCCCTTTTCAAGCGAGAAGCTTATGTCCTTTAAAACCTGAGTTTTGCCAAAGCTTTTCTGTATATTTTCAACCTTTAACAGCGACATATCCGTTCCTCCTTAACCCTTGTAGTAATCGAGCTTTTTCTCGATAAACGAGAAGAGAAGCGTCAGTATTCCGCAGAAAGCAAGGAAGAATACAGCCGAGTAGAACAGCGGCCAGATAAGACCTTCCATTGAAAAATCCTTTGCGTTCATCAGTATTTCGGGAATTGCAATTACGCTTGCAAGCGAGGTGTCCTTGACGAGAGTGATAATCTCGTTGCCGATTGGAGCGGTAATTCGCTTTACAACCTGCATAAGTACGACCTTGAAGAAAATCTGCGATTTCTTCATTCCGAGCACCTGTCCTGCCTCGTACTGCCCCTTTGGAATCGACTCGATTCCGCCACGGTAAATTTCCGAAAAATACGCCGCATAGTTGATTACAAACGCAATCAGCGCCGCCTGCATTCTCGGAAAGTTAAAGCCGCCGTTTGACACAAGCGGTGGAATGTAGAACACCACAAAAAGCTGAAGCATAAGCGGAGTTCCTCTGATAACCCACACGAACGCCTTTGTAAGCCATTTAAGAGGCTTGAACTTTGACATTGAGCCCATAGAAACTATAAGTCCCAGCGGAAGCGCAAGCAGAAGTGTAATTGCAAATATAAAGCAGTTCTCACCAAAGCCCTTGAAGAGCTGTTGAGTAACATTGATAAATTCGTTCATTATCCCAAATCCGTTTCGTTGCTTACTTTGCTTTTACAAGAAGAAGATCCTGAAGGTTGTACTTCTTTGCAATTTCATCAAGCTTGCCGTCGTCTGCAACAGCCTGAATAGCGTCGTTGATTTTCTGTAAGGTTTCAGTGTCGCCCTTGCGAACAGCAATACCGTACTGTTCCTTTGCAAAGTCCTTACCCTCAACAACCTTGAGGTCAGCGTAGTCTGTACCCTCTGCAATTGTGCCGATTGACATTACATAGTCGATGATTGCAATGTCAGCTGTGCCCGACTTAACCTCAAGAAGTGCCTTTGCCTGTGAGTCAACGGAAACGTAGTTAGCTTCCTTGAAGAACTCGTCGCCCTTTGCAACGTCCTCACCTGCCGACTTCTTCTCTGCAACAACCGTTGCACCCTTAACAGCCTCTGCTGTAGTGAACTTATCGGCATTTTCAGCCTTTGTTACCATAACCTGCTTGTTTTCCATATAGGGAGTGGAAATACCCATATTTTCCTGTCTTTCGTCTGTGATTGTAAGACCGTTCCAGATGCAGTCAATAGTCTTTGCGTTGAGTTCAACTTCCTTTGAATCCCAGTCGATTTTCTGGAAGGTAGCCTTTACGCCGAGCTTTTCGCAAACGCTCTGTGCAAACTCTGTTTCAAAGCCTGTAAGCTCGCCGTTTTCGTCCTTGTAGTTCATCGGCTCAAAGTATGTAATGCCGATAACAAGGTCGCCCTTGTCTGCAATGTAGCTCCAGTCGCCAGTTGCGCTCTGCGAGCTTGAATTGTCCTTTGACGCTTCAGAGCTTGATGACTGTCCGCCACAGCCTGTAAGAGCTGTAACAGCCAAAAGTGCTGAAAGAATGAATGCAGTAAGTTTTTTCATTAAAATCTCCTCCAATAAAAAGAATAACACTATTATAACATTATCACGTTAGCAAAGTAAAGTGTTTTTTGTTGCAAAATAAATATTATTACCGAAAAATATTGTAAAAAGTCCTTGAAATTATAACCTGATATGATAATATATATATAATATTTGGAAATCTGCAATTTAATAATTTATTTAAAAGAGGTATTTTTATGAAAAAACTACTTTCTGTATTGCTTGCTTTGACAATAGTGTGCTCGTTTGCAGCCTGCTCGTCGTCAAACAGCAGTCTGACAACCGATACAACTTCTGCTTCACAGTCAGAAACCTCCGCTGAATCCGTCAGCACCGAGGAAAACAAAGAAAAACTCGAATGGGTTGACTACGCCGAATACAATCTTGAAGAGGACGTTCCTGCAAAGAACGTAATTCTTATGATCGGCGACGGAATGGGCAAAGAAATCATCAAAGGTTCAGAGGTCGTAAAGGGCGACAAGCTTGTAATGAGCGGAATGAAGTACAAGACAACCGTTACAACATATTCACAGTCCGTTAAGGACGGCAACGCCGAATACACCGACAGCGCCGACATCGCAAAATATATGCGCAAGGTGCTTGCGGACTCGCATAAATAATAATATTACTTTTTCGGGCGGCAGGACTATTCTGTTGTCCGAATTTTGTTATATTTAGGATAGGGAGAAAAAATGAAACTCAATTTTATCGACAGCGGAAATGAATTTGACTTTGGAAAAACGTCGCAGAACTATGCAAAATACCGTGACATTTACCCGAAGAGTATGTATGATAAGCTGATTTCTTTCGGCATTGGAAAAGAAAATCAAAAAATTCTCGACCTCGGCAGCGGAACGGCTGTTCTGCCCATAAATTTATACCATACGGGAGCACACTTTACTTCAACTGATATTTCCGAAAACCAGATTGCATACGGCAGGAAAATAGTTGATGAAAAGGGATTGAATAGCATTGATTTCAAAGTTTGTGCGGCTGAGAATACTGGCTTTAAGGACAACAGCTTTGACGTTGTAACGGCGGTGCAGTGCTTTCAGTATTTCAATGACGAAAAAGCAAGTGATGAAATTTTCAGAATACTGAAACCTGAAGGTGTTTTCTGCAAGATTTTTATGGACTGGTTACCGTTTGAAGATGAAGTTATTTCGGAAATGGAAAAAACCGTTCTGAAATACAATCCCGACTGGAGCGGTTGCGGATTTGAAAAATTCAAGTATAATTATCCGCAATGGGCAGAAAACAGATTCAATATTGATACGATTCATTCATACGATGTAACTCTGAATTTTACAAAGGAACAGTGGCTCGGCAGAGTGAAGAGCTGTCGTGGAGTGGGAGCAAGCCTTTCACCGAAAAAGCTGAAAGAGTTTGAGGAAGAATACAAGTCAATCCTTGCGAAATATCCCGATGATATTCTCAATTTAAAGCATCAGCTTCACATTGAAATTTACCGCTCAACAAAATAGAAAAAAGCCACCCTTTTACGGGTGGCTGTTATCAGTCGATTTCAACCATAATCTTTTCGTCGCTGCGGATTGCCGCACTGCGGGCAATTGTGCGGATAGCCTTGGCAATTCTGCCCTGCTTGCCGATGATTCTGCCCATATCGCTTTCTGCAACGTGAATGTGATAAACGGTTGTGCCGTCCTCTGTCGGTGCGTCAGCTTCAACGCTTACCGAATCGGGGTCGTCAACAAGACCTTTTGCGATTATAGCAAGTAATTCCTGCATAATATAAGTCCTTTCCTGCTTCGCAATTATTCAATTACGCCGTTCTTCTTAAGAAGTGCCTTTACTGTGTCTGTGGGCTGTGCGCCGTTAGCAATCCACTTCTTAACAGCCTCCTGATCTACCTTGAACTCGCTGGGGTTCTTGAGAATGTCGTATGTGCCGATTTCCTCAATGAAACGTCCGTTTCTGGGGTATCTGGAGTCTGCAACTACTACTCTGTAGAAAGGAGCCTTCTTTGAGCCCATTCTTCTGAGTCTGATTTTTACTGCCATGATTTTCACCTCTATAAAATTAGTATTATATATTCACCAAAAGTTTGGATGAATGACTGTTTACCGATTTGTTACATCGGTGGCATACCGCCCATAGGCATTCCGCCGAGACCGGGGAGCATCTTTCTCTTTTTCTTCTTGCCGTTTTTGCCCTTTGACTTAATCTGCTTCATCATCTTCTGCATCTGCTCAAGCTGTTTGATAAGGCGGTTGACTTCTTCAACCGACCTGCCCGAGCCTGCCGCAATTCTGCGCTTTCTTGACGGATTCAGAACTGACGGATTTGTTCTTTCTTCCTCTGTCATTGAGAGGATAATAGCCTGAACCCAGTCAATCTGTCTGTCGTCAATATCAACGTCCTCAAGCTGTTTGCCAAGTCCGGGAATTTTCGCAAGAATACCCTTAATCGGTCCCATTTTCTTGACCTGCTCAAACTGCTCGTTTAAGTCGTTGAAGTCGAACTTGTTGGACATCATTTTCTGCGCCATTTGTTCGGCTTTTTTCTGGTCAATCTTGCTCTGTGCGTCCTCAATAAGAGTGAGCACGTCGCCCATTCCGAGAATACGGCTTGCCATACGGTCGGGGTGGAAAACCTCAATATCCTCAAGCTTTTCGCCCGTACCTGCAAACTTAATCGGCTTGCCTGTTACAGCCTTTACAGAAAGAGCCGCACCGCCTCTGGTGTCGCCGTCAAGCTTTGTGAGAATTACACCCGAAATTTCGAGCAGCTCGTTAAAGCTCTTTGCAACGTTTACAGCGTCCTGACCTGTCATTGAGTCGATTACAAGCAGGATTTCATCGGGGTTAACCTCTGCCTTGACCTCTTTAAGCTCGTTCATAAGAGCCTCGTCAATGTGAAGTCGTCCTGCGGTGTCGAGGATTACAACGTCGTTGCCGTAGTCCTTTGCCTGTCTGATTGCGGCTTTTGCAATCTTGACGGGATTTTCCGTTCCCATTTCAAATACGGGAACGCCTGCCTTGCCACCTACAACCTTTAACTGGTCAATAGCGGCGGGACGATAGATGTCGCAGGCAACAAGCAGCGGTCTGCGGTTCTGCTCCTTAAGCATTTTTGCAAGCTTTGCCGCATGGGTTGTTTTACCCGAGCCCTGCAAGCCGCAGAGCATAATTACTGTCGGGGGCTTTGATGCAAATTCAATTCTTGCGCCCTCACCGCCCATAAGGTTTGTAAGTTCCTCGTCAACTATTTTAATTACCATCTGCGCAGGGGTAAGACTTTCCATAACGTCTTGACCTACCGCACGCTCGGTAACCTTGTTTGTGAAATCCTTGGCAACCTTGTAGTTTACGTCGGCTTCAAGCAGTGCGAGCCTTACCTCTCGCATAGCCTCCTTAACGTCACTCTCGGAAAGCTTGCCCTTGTTTTTCAGTTTTTTGAATGCGTTGCTTAACTTGTCTGCAAGTCCTTCAAATGCCATAAAATTTCCTCTTATTCTTTTAGTGCGTCTGCCGTGCTTTTAATTTTGCCGGCAAGCGCTTTGATGTTGTTGTCCTGTGAATTTTCAAAGATTTCACGAGCAGTGGCTGAAATTTCCTCAAGCCCTTTTTCAAGCTCACGGAATCTTTTGTAAAGACCGAGCTTCTTTTCAAAATCATAAAGCTGTTGCTCGCAGCGCTTGATGCTGTCACGAACACCCTGCCTTGTGATTCCCGTTTGGTCGGCAATTTCGGCAAGCGACAAATCGTCGTTGTAGTAAAGATCAATTGCCTGTCTGCCCGACGGTTTAAGAAGCTCGCCGTAAAAGTCAAACAGCAGTGAAACCTCAATGTTCTTTTCCATTTTTTCAGCTCCCTGCCGCAGAAAAACAAAGTAATGTGTAAAGTAAATTTCTTTACACCAACGTGATTATAATACATACAGTCTGTTTTGTCAAGAAAATTCTGAAAAATTTAATTTTTAGTTTTCATAGTATATATGTATATTCACGGCGCTGAATAATTTTGAACAAAAACAAAACTGTTTATATGATGATTATGTTGTGTATTTTTTAATTGAATATGAAGAAGTAACAATAAATATTACAAACAAGACATTTTTATGACTTGCGTTTTCGTCACATTTTACAAAATTTAAAATTTTAGTGAAAAAAACTATTTTTTGTGAGTTTTTCTTTTAAATTTGTGGTATAATTGTTTTGTTAAATTTGTAGAAACAGGAGTTTTGCCTTACGGAACAAATTCTGAATATTGATAGAATGGAAAGCGCAGTTGCCCTTTTTGGCAGTTTTGACGAGAATATCAAATTAATCGAAAAAGAATTCGGCGTTCGCATAACCTGCCGTGACAGCGAGCTTAAAATTGACGGCGAGGCTGAAAGCGTTTCAAAAGCAGGCAGGGTGATTGAAAGCTTACTTCGGCTGATAAACCGAGGAGAATCGCTTTCGGAGCAGAACATTCGCTACTGCATTTCGCTTGTCAATGAGGACAGCGAGGAAAAAATCGAACAGCTTGCAGGCGACTGCATCTGCATAACCTCAAAGGGCAAGCCGATTAAGCCTAAAACAATCGGTCAGAAACGCTACTGCAATATGATAGCCGACAACACAATCACAATCGGCGTAGGACCTGCCGGAACAGGTAAGACCTACCTTGCAGTTGCAATGGCGGTTACGGCGTTCCGCAGTAAGCAGATTAACCGCATAATCTTAACACGCCCTGCCGTTGAAGCAGGCGAAAAGCTCGGCTTTCTTCCGGGTGATTTGCAAAGCAAGGTTGACCCGTATCTTCGCCCATTGTACGATGCGCTTTTTGATATGCTCGGTGCAGAAACGTATCAGAAATACGTTGAGCGTGGCAATATTGAGGTTGCACCCCTTGCGTATATGCGAGGCAGAACACTTGACGACAGCTTTATTATCCTTGACGAAGCGCAGAACACTACAAGTGAGCAGATGAAGATGTTTCTTACACGTCTTGGCTTTAACTCCAAGATGGTAATCACGGGCGATATTACGCAGATTGATTTGCCGAGAGGAGCCAAAAGCGGACTTAAGGATTGTATTAAAATCCTGAAAAATATCGAGGGAATAGGAAGCTGTACCTTTGACGAGCGTGACGTTGTGCGCCACCGACTTGTTCAGGATATCATCAAGGCTTACGCAAAATACGAAAACACAAGAACATAACACAATCGGGTATCGGGTTATGTTTGAATAAATATGTTGAAAGGAATGATTTATAATGGCAGACAACAAAATCAGAGTAGTGATAACGAACAAACAGAAGACAGTGAAAATTCCTACGGGAATCAGAATGCTTGTGCGCCGTTGCTGTAATGCAGTGCTTCAGCTTGAAAAGTTTGAAGGCCCTGCTGAAATCAGCGTTACCTTTACCGACAACAAGGGTATAAAGGAGCTTAACAAGCAGTACCGCAACAAGGATATTGAAACAGACGTGCTTTCATTCCCAATGGGAGAAAACGGCGTTTATGATACCGATATGGAAACAGGCGCAAAGATTCTCGGCGACGTTGTAATTTCAATGGAAAAGGCAAGAGATCAGGCTGAACTTTTCGGTCACTCGCTCCAGAGAGAGGTAGGCTATCTCACTGCTCACAGCGTACTGCACCTTCTAGGTTACGACCATATGGAGAATCTTGAAAAAGTAAGGATGAGAGAAAAGGAAGAGCTTATTATGGAACAGCTCGGACTTCCCGCATCATCAAGCTACATAGTTGATGACGCCTTGATTTGATATGAAAAAGCAGATTTTAAGCTTTAAATGTGCCTTTCGGGGCATATGGTACACGGTTAAAAGCGAGAGCCATATGAGATTTCATATGGTGGCAGGCTTTTATGTTCTGCTGTTTTCGCTTTTCTACAATTTTTCGGCGGCGCAGACGGCTTTGCTGATTATCCTCATAGCCCTTATTATGTTTGCCGAAATTGTAAACACCTGTATCGAGGAGCTTTGCAATCTGATTTGTGACAGGTACGAGCCGCTTATACGAGTAGCCAAGGATACTGCGGCAGGGGCGGTGCTTGTTCTGTCAATTGCGGCGGCAATTACAGCCGTAATATTCTTCCTTGATTTTGACGTGCTTTACGGGATTTTTCTGTTCTTTTGCGCTAATCCCGTTTTACTTGTGTTGCTTGTAATTTCAGCCGTTTTTTCGGTTGTTTTCATAGTACTCGGTCCTGTCGGAATTAAGGAAAAGCTTTTACGCTTAAAATAAAAATGTAATTAAAAGGGGCATACTGTATCCGGTTTGCCCCAAATTTTTGTATAAGAGGTAATTGATGAATACTAATGATAAATCGGCTTTTGTTGCAATAGTCGGCAGACCGAACGTAGGCAAAAGCTCAATACTCAACAGACTTCTCGGTCAGAAAATCGCAATAGTTTCAAGCAAGCCGCAGACCACACGTAACAGAATAACGGGTGTGCTTACAGACGGCGAATATCAGCTTGTTTTCTTCGATACACCGGGTATGCATAAGCCGAAAAACTCACTCGGCAAGTATATGGTGCGCTCCGTAAACGAATCAGTTGGCGGAGTTGACTGCTGTATGCTCGTTGTTGAAGCAGGCAAAGAGCCGACAAATACCGAGCTTGCGCTCATTGAAAAGTTCAATTCGCTTGAAATGCCTGCAATCCTTGCAATCAACAAAATTGATATGCTCAAGGAAAAAGACGCTTTGATGAAGCAGATTCTTGACTACACAAAGCTTTACAATTTCGAGGCAGTTGTACCTGTCAGCGCACAGGACGGAAGCGGTATGGACGAGCTTTTAGACGAGCTTAAAAAGCAGTCGGTTGATGGCGGACATTACTTCGACGATGACACACTTACCGACCAGCCCGAAAGGGTAATTGTAGCCGAGATTATCCGTGAAAAGATTTTAAGGCTCTGCGACAAGGAAATCCCTCACGGCACAGCCGTTGTAATCGAAAAGATGAAAACAAGGGACAACGGAATTTTAGATATTGACGCTACGATTTTCTGCGAACGTGACACGCACAAGAGAATTATTATCGGTAAGAACGGCACAATGCTAAAGAAAATCAGCACATTCGCCCGTCAGGATATAGAAAACTTTTTTGACTGCAAGGTGTTTTTGCAGACGTGGGTAAAGGTCAAAGAGGACTGGCGCAACCGTGCGCAGATTTTGCAGAATTTCGGTTTTGATGAAAAGAATTTTGATTGATGATATGGAAATATTTTTAAATAAAGCGGTGTTTTCCGACTGCGGACAAATCCATAAAATGCAGGTTTCGGCATTTACCGAACTACTCGAAAAATATCGTGACGTTGATACAAATCCTGCGTCGGAATCGCTTGAAAAGATACAAAATAAATTCAACCAATCCTTTACCGATTATTATTTTATTATGCTTGATGAAACGAAAATCGGTGTTGTGAGAGTGGTCAGATTAAGCGATACAATTTGCAGAATATCACCGATGTTTATTTTGCCCGAATATCAGAATAACGGTTATGCTCAACAGGCTTTGTCGGCTGTTGAAAAGCTGTATCCGAATGCAAAAGAATGGAAACTTGATACAATAAAAGAAGAAAGCAGGCTTTGTCATTTGTACGAGAAATGCGGATATATTCCGACAGGCAAAGAGGAAATCATAAAAGACGGAATGACGATTGTTTATTACAGCAAGAAAGTTTAGTATATTACTTATGTTATTGTTCTTTTCCAATGTAGGGAACGGTCTTGACCGTTCCGCAGGAGTAGATGAACTATGGATTTACCGAGAAGAAAACCTAATTGTCAGTAATAAAACGTAGGGAACGACCCCTGTGTCGTTCCTAATGGTTCAAATACCGAGGTGAGATATTTTGCCTTATTTTAATAGAAAACCGCAACGTTTGAAAAGCTATGATTATTCCCGGAATAATGCATATTTTCTTACAGTGTGCACGCAAAATAAAAAGCATATTTTAGGAAATGTTGTGGGCGGTAAAATGATTTTAAGTGAGTTTGGCAAACAGGTTGATAACCGTATTTTGAATATTGAAAAAATGTACAAAGTCAATATTGAAAATTACGTAATTATGCCTAATCATATCCACATATTACTTTTGTTTGACAGCATAGGAACGACACAGGGGTCGTTCCCTACGATTTCTAGGATTATGCAGGAATTAAAATCTGTGACAACTTTAGACTATATTAGTGGTGTGAAATCAGGCTTATATGAACCTTTTGAAAATAAAATCTGGCAAAAATCCTTTCACGACCATATTATCCGCAATAAAAACGATTATCTAAAAATTTGGGAATACATAGCAAACAATCCTCTCAAATGGGATTTGGATTGTTACTATAATTAAAAAAATCCAAAATCTGCTTTATATAAAACCACACTATCCGAAAACAATAATTTCGGAGGTGTTTTAAATGGACGACTGGTATATGTGGCAGGCGTTTTTTACAACGGGAAGCGTTATTGACTATCTTCGCTACAAGAGTATTCAGAACGCAAAGGACACCGGTGCTGACACCGTTTTAAGGGAGGAAACCGATGAAATTCCGGACGGAAGGACTTATTATCAAGGAACAGAATATCGGTGAGCAGGACAAGCTCGTTTTTGCCCTTACCAAATCCAACGGCGTAATAAAGGCGTTTGTCAGAGGTGCAAAAAATATCAAAAATCAGAAGTGCGCCTCAACTTCGCTGCTTTCATATTCCCGACTCACAATTTACAAGGGTCGGGACAGCTACATAATCGGTGATGCACAGACTATCCGCATTTTTTCAAAGCTGAGAAACGACGTCAAAAAAATGTGCCTTGCGCAGTATTTCTGCGAGCTTGCGCTGACAATCTGCCCGAGAGAGCAGAAAGCTGATTCCTTTTTGAGTCTTATTCTCAATTCGCTTTATCTGCTCGGCGAAGAAAAACGGAGCGCAGAACTTATAAAACCTTGCTTTGAAATGCGCCTTGCAAGTATGGCAGGCTATATGCCCGACTTGCGAATGTGCAGAGAGTGCGGCGAATACTGTCCCGATACAATGTATTTTTTTCCTAAAATCGGTATGCTTGAATGTGCCGCCTGTCATAATAAAAACGGCGAAATTGCGATTGAGCTTAACCCCTCAACGCTCACTGCTTTGCGGCATACTGTTTATGCAGATGATGACAAACTGTTTTCGTTTTCGCTTTCAGAACAGGGGCTTGAGGTGCTCAATCAGGCAAGCGAAAGCTATTTAAAATACAGATTTGAAAAGGATTTCAAAACATTGACATTTTACAAAATGATAAGTTAAGGATAAATTATGAACAGACATTACAAAACACTTGAACTTGATAAAATACTTGAACGCCTTGCGGGCAGAACAAACATTGAAGATGCCCGTGAAATGGCACTTAAATTAGAACCGCAGTTCGATTTGAAAAAAGTTCAGCTCCTTTTAAAGCAGACCGATGACGCAGTTGTGTTAAGCGGAAAATTCGGTGCGCCGTCATTCGGCGGAGCGGCAAACTGCGCAAATCAACTAAGACGTGCACAGGCAGGCGGCTGTCTTTCAACAGGCGAGCTTTTAAGAATTGCGCAGACATTAAGAATAATCCGCACCGTCAAGGAGTGGCACTCAAGATTTGCAAACACCGAAACTGCGCTCGATATTTATTTCAGCGGATTAATTTCCAATAAGTTTCTTGAGGAAAAAATCACCTCTGCAATTTTGAGCGAGGACGAAATTGCCGACAGCGCAAGCACTGCCTTGTCGGATATTCGCCGAAAAATCCGCACTGCGTCTTCAAAGGCGAGAGAGGTGCTCGACAAAATTATCCACAGCTCAACATACATAAAGTATCTTCAGGACGCTATTGTTACCCAGCGTGACGGACGGTATGTTGTGCCTGTAAGAAGCGAATGCCGTAACAACGTGCCCGGACTTGTGCACGATACCTCGTCGAGCGGTGCGACTGTATTTATTGAGCCAATGGGCGTTGTGCAGGCAAACAACGATATTAAAATGCTGAAATCAAAAGAGGAGGAGGAAATCGAGCGAATCCTCTTCGAATTGTCGGCAAGCGCAGGCGACTTTGCCGATACTATAATCAGAAGCTACGAAAACCTTGCAAATCTCAACCTTATTTTTGCCAAGGCTGACCTTGCGTATTCAATGAAAGCGTCAATGCCGATTATGAACGACAGGGGTATTGTTGACATCAAGCAGGCAAGGCATCCGTTGATTGACAAGGACAAGGTTGTTCCTGTTGACATCGTACTCGGAAAATCCTTTGATACACTCGTAATCACAGGACCGAATACGGGCGGTAAAACGGTAACTCTTAAAACGCTCGGCTTGCTTACGCTTATGGCTATGTGCGGACTTTTAGTTCCTTGCGCCGACAACAGCGAACTGTCGGTTTTCAGACGTGTGCTTGTCGATATAGGTGACGAGCAGAGCATTGAGCAGTCGTTGTCAACCTTTTCGGCGCATATGACTAATATTATTCAGATTATCAAGCTTGCAAACGCAGGTTCGCTTTGCCTTATTGACGAGCTTGGAGCAGGAACGGACCCTGTTGAGGGTGCGGCGCTTGCTATTGCAATTCTTGAAAAACTTCGCACACGCCACGCAAAAATCGCGTCAACCACTCATTATGCAGAGCTAAAGGAATTTGCACTGCGTACAGAGGGAGTAGAAAACGGCTGTTGCGAATTTGACGTTGCAACGCTCAAGCCGACCTACAGACTTTTAATCGGCGTACCCGGAAAAAGTAATGCCTTTGCAATTTCAAAAAGGCTCGGAATGGACTCTGAAATCGTTGACAGGGCGCAGGAGCTTGTTTCTTCCGAGAGCAGACAGTTTGAGGATGTTGTTGAAAAGCTCGAAAAGCGCAGACAGAGCCTTGAAAAACAGCTTGAAAACGCAAACAGGCTCACTGCAAAGGCAAACACCGAAAAGCAGAAAGCCGAAAACGAAATGCTCAAAGCAAAGAAAGATGCAGAGCGTGAAATTGAGCGTGCAAAGCAGGAGGCTCAGCGCATAATTTCAAAGACAAGGGCGCAGGCTGACGCACTTGTTGAGGAGCTTGAAAAGGCGAGAAAAGCAAAGGAAATGAGTGCCGAGGCTCGTTCAAAACTGAAACGTGACATTGACAAAATGGAGGCGCAAGCAGACCCGATTCAGGCGAAGAAAACGCCAAATGAGGAGTATAAACTGCCCCGACCGCTTAAGGTCGGTGACAGCGTGCTGATTTACGATATTGACAAAAATGCAACCGTACTTGCACCGCCCAACAAAGAGGGACTTGTGCTTGTACAGGCAGGAATTATAAAAACAAGAGTTGACATTAAAAACCTGAGGTTGTTAAAATCGCAGAACAAGCCTGCTGCAAATCAGTTCCCGAGCAGGCGGAATGTTCCTAGCAGAATGGACGTCCGCCCCGAAACAGAGGTTGACGTAAGGGGTGAAACTGCGTTTGATGCAGTAAATATTGTTGACAAGGCAATTGACAACGCCGTTTTATCGGGCGTAAGCAAAATCACGATTATCCACGGAAAAGGGACGGGTGTTCTTCGTAGGGAAATCAATCAATATCTGAAGTCAAACAAAGCGGTCAAGAGCCACCGCCTCGGTGTGTTCGGCGAGGGCGAGGACGGCGTAACGATTGTTGAGCTGAAATAAACGCAGGAATGGAGCAGAAGTATGAAAAAGCAATACCTTGATTCGGGAAAAATCGTCGGTACTCACGGCATAAAGGGTGAAGTCAGAATTGAGCCTTGGTGCGATTCCCCGGAGTTTTTATGCGCCTTTAAAAAGCTGTATCTTGACGAAAAAGGACAGAACTTTATTGAAGTAAAATCACGCCCTCACAAGAACATAACCCTTGCCAAAATCAAGGGGGTTGATACAATAGAAGAAGCTGAAAAATTCAGAGGGAAAATTGTCTATATCAACCGTGATGACATTACTCTTGACGAGGGCGTAAACTTTGTTCAGGATTTAATCGGACTTGAGGTAAAGGACGCTGAAAACGGCACTGTGTACGGCAAGCTAACCGATGTTCTGCGTACGGGTGCGAACGATGTTTACGAAATCACCGACAGTAATAATAAAAAGTATCTTGCACCTGTTATTGACGAGGTCGTTGAGGAAATTAACGTTGACGGCGGCTTTGTGCTTGTTCACCCGATGAAAGGAATATTTGACGATGAGGATTGACATAATAACCTTATTCCCCGAAATGTTCGAGCCTGTGTTAAACGAGAGCATAATCGGCAGGGCACAGAAGAGCGGAGCAATTGAAATTGTCTGCCACCAGCTTCGTGACTATGCGTTTGACAAGCACAGGCGAGTTGACGATACTCCCTACGGCGGCGGAATGGGTATGCTTATGAAAGCCGAGCCGATTGCCCTTTGCTTTGAAGATATTTGCAAGCAGACAGGCAAAAAGCCGCATTTTGTCTATATGTCGCCGCAGGGCAAAACGCTTACGCAAAAGCGTTTAAGAGAGCTTTCGGAAATTGAAAACATATGTATCCTCTGCGGTCACTACGAGGGTGTTGACCAGCGGCTTTTAGATACCTTTATCGACGAGGAAATCTCAATTGGCGACTATGTGCTGACGGGAGGCGAGCTGCCTGCAATGGTGTTTGCCGACGCACTTGCAAGAATGGTTCCCGGAGTGCTTTCAAACAACGAGTGCTTTACCGAGGAGAGCCACTTCAACGGACTACTGGAATATCCGCAGTACACAAAGCCGTCAGAGTGGAGAGGGCTTGAAGTACCCGAGGTGCTTTTGAGCGGTCACCACGCAAATATTGAGAAATGGCGCAAAGAAAAAAGCCTTGAAGTCACAAAGCAAAAACGCCCCGATTTGCTTGAGAATAACTGATATTCGGTATTTATGTATGAAAATTTTACTCAAATCTTGTAAAATTGCACAAGAAACGATTTGTTTTTTTGTCCTCAAGTGAATATTAATACGAAAATATTTTAGCGTATTGACCTTGATAATAAAAAAGATTATAATATGTATTAAATCAAGCCTTTAAGGTTTTTTCGGTTTAAATTTTAATATGTCAGAGAGGGTTTTCAAAATGTATGTTAAGGAAGTTTTAGTTCAGAACAAAGCCGGCTTACACGCTCGCCCGGCAACTTTCTTTATCCAGAAAGCTAACGAGTACAAGTCAACAATCTGGGTTGAGAAGGAAGAGCGCCGTGTTAACGCAAAGAGTCTTCTTGGCGTACTTTCACTCGGTATTATCGGCGGAACAACAATCAAGATTATTGCTGACGGTTCGGACGAAACCGACGCAGTTGAAGGTCTTGTTGCTCTCGTAGAATCAGGTTTTACTGAATAATTGTAAACTCACAGCATATTTTTGGGCGGAATTATCCGCCCTTTTTTGTTTTTAATTCAGGTGGTGAAATTATGAATCCTAAAATGCAGGAACTGCGCAAAAAGGCAATGGCACTGCCGCTTTTGCCGGGCGTTTATATTATGCACGATAAGAGCGGAGAAATTATATATATCGGCAAGGCAAAGGCACTCAAAAACCGTGTCAGCCAGTATTTCGGCTCACAGAACAATCACGCCGAAAAGGTGCGCAGAATGGTTGACAATGTTGACGATTTTGAATATATCATCACCGACAGTGAATTTGAGGCACTTATCCTTGAGTGCAGTCTTATCAAACAGCACACGCCGAAGTACAACATTCTGCTCAAGGACGACAAGGGCTACAGCTATATAAGGGTAAGCTCGGGCGACTGGGGCAGGCTTTCGTATGTTCTGCAAAAAAAGGACGACGGTGCGCAGTATATCGGGCCGTACAAGAGCAGTTATTACGTCAAAAGTGCAGTTGAGGAGGCTAACAAGATTTTTATGCTCCCGACCTGCAACAGACGCTTTCCGCAGGATTTCCGCAAGGGCAGACCTTGCCTTAACTACCACATAAAGCAGTGTATGGCGCCCTGTACAGGCAGGGTAAAGCTAAAGGATTACAGGGAAAGCCTTGCACAGGCGCTTGACTTTTTAAAGGGCGGCTCGTCAAACTCAATCAAACAGCTTACCGCACAAATGGAGGAAGCCGCAGAAAATCTTGAATTTGAGCGTGCCGCAAGAATCCGTGATAAGATAAATGCGGTAAAAAAAATGGGAGAAAAGCAAAAGGTTGTTGCAAATAAGGTGCTTGACGAGGATGTTATTGCAAGCTTTACCGACGACGGAAAAATCTGCTTTCAGGTTTTCCGCTTTGAGGGCGGCAGACTGTTTGACAGAGAGAGCTTTATTTTTGACAGCGGCGACAGCGAGAGCGAATACGAGGAATTTCTGCTCAGTTACTACACAATCAGAAACGACGTTCCGAAAAATATTGCGCTTGATACGGAATTTGACGGAATAGAAGCAATTGCACAGTGGCTGAGTGAAAAGCGTGGCAATAAGGTTAACGTAACCGTTCCGCAAAGGGGAGAGCAGGCACAGCTTGTTTCAATGTGCCGCTCAAACGCCGCCGAAGCGCTTGCACAGAAAAAGGGCGCAACAGTGCGTGAATACGGCGTGCTCGAAGAACTGAAAGAAACTCTCGGACTTGAAAAACTGCCCGAATATATCGAATCCTACGATATTTCAAACCTTGCCGGAACGGAAAACGTCGCAGGAATGATAGTCTACAAAAACGGCAAGCCGCTGAAATCGGCGTATAAAAAGTTCAAAATCAAAGGCTTTGAGGGACAGGACGACTATGCGTCAATGGCGGAGGTTATTTCACGCCGATTTGATGAATACTATAAAGCAGAGGACAAAACCGAGGGCTTCGGAAAGCTCCCCGACTTAATTTTGCTTGACGGCGGTAAGGGACAGGTTGCGGCTGTAAAGCAGGTGCTTGAAAGAATGAACATAAGCGTTCCTCTTTTCGGTATGGTAAAGGACGACAAACACCGCACACGTGCCGTAACAGGCGACGGCGGAGAGATTGCAATCAGCTCAAAGCGTGCGCTTTTTACGTTTTTAAGCAAAATGCAGGACGAAGTTCACCGCTTTGCAATCGGCTACCACCACGCTCGCAGGAGTAAAAACACCTTTAAAAGCTCGCTTACGAATATTGACGGCGTGGGAGAAGTGAGAGCAAAGTCGCTGTTAAAATATTTCAGAACGATTGACAATATTTCAAAGGCAGATTTAACGGAGCTTGAAAACGCTCCGAAAATGACGAAGGACAGTGCACTTGCGGTTTACAGATATTTTCACGGCGAGGACGAAAGTCAGACGAGAGTATAATGATAAACGATAATTTAGCCGAGTGCCTCGGCTCGCAAATCGAGTGGAAAAGCCAGTTTGTTTGGAGAAAATTGTAGCCTGAATTTTAAGTTGATATTATATGTAACGTTTCGGGACGTCAGGGATGCCGTCCCCTACGGCAATACAGGAAACGTTTGTTTTTAGTCGTAGGGACACGGCGTGACGTGTCCGCAGTGGCAATCAAACTTTACCGATAAAACTGTCGTTATAGAGAACAACAAACATTTCGTAGGGGACGGGTTCCCACACGTC
>DKWR01000007.1:0-2607 GCA_002491825.1 Ruminococcaceae bacterium UBA7147 | reverse complement strand
CGTAGGGGACGGGTTCCCACACGTCCCTAAACGTTACCGATATATCAATCAATCCGAGGAAAACAAACCGCTCCACACAACACGCACTATTACAAATTCGGAGCGTAGCGACCCTCAATTGTTAATTGTACATTGTTAATTGTTAATTTGCTAAATAATCGTTTACCTGAACATTATATGAAATAGTCTGATGTTAAAGCAAAATAAAATGTTGTTGTAAAATTTGTTGTAATGTGTTATACTTACAGAAGATAAAATACATTTAAAAGGATTAATGCTATGCGTGTAATTACAGGTTGTGCAAGGGGAAGACGTCTTGAAACCCTTGAGGGCGAGGACGTAAGACCTACTACCGACAGAATTAAAGAAGCAATTTTTTCAATTATCCAGTTTGAAACCGAGGGAAGAGCGTTTCTTGACCTCTTTGCAGGCTCGGGACAGATGGGTATTGAAGCGTTGAGCAGAGGGGCAAAAACGGCTTATTTTGTTGACAATTCCAAAAAATCACTTGATACCGTCAAACGAAATCTGAAAACAACAAAGCTTGAGCAAAACGCAAAAACCTTTGCAATGGATTATCAGAGCTTTCTTGCAATGTGCAGTGAGCGTTTTGACATTGCGTTTCTTGACCCTCCATACAAAATGGGAATACTGCAAAAATCGCTCGAGCTTGTGCCTGAAATTATGAACGAAACAGGCGTAATTATAGCGGAAAATCCGCTTGACGAAGAAATTTTGTCGAATTACGGCAATTTTGTACTTGACAGACAGTATCGCTATGGTAAAATAAAAATAAGTACATTCAGACATAAGGATTTTGTGCAATGAAAAAAACGGTAATTTGTCCGGGCAGCTTTGACCCGGTCACTCTCGGTCATCTTGACATAATAAAGCGTTCTGCTAATATGTTTGACCACGTCATTGTAGGCGTGCTTGTGAACTCCTCAAAAACTCCTTGCTTTTCAATTGATGAGCGAATCGGTTTTTTAAAAGAGGTTACGCAGGCCATTCCCAACGTTGAGGTAGTAAGCTTTGACGGATTGCTCGCCCAGTATTGTAAGGAAAGAAACGTTGACGCTATTGTAAGGGGGTTGCGTGCGGTTTCGGACTTTGAATACGAGTTTCAGATGGCTATTACCAACAAAAAGCTCAATCCTCAGCTTGAAACAATCTTCCTTATGGCAAACTCGGAGTCTATGTATTTAAGCTCAAGTATGGTGCGTGAGGTTGCCTCAATGGGCGGAGATATAAGCAATTTCGTACCAAAATGTATTCACGACAGAATAGTAAACAGGATTTCAAATCTTAAATAATAAATTTAATTCAGTTTGGATTATATAAGGAGTGGAAAAAATGAAAGTTGATGATTTAATTCTACAGCTTCAGGACGTTATTAACGACGCAAAGTCAATGCCGTTTTCAGGCGGAAAGGTTATGGTAAGCAGCGACGAAATCTACGATATTATCGACCAGATTCAGGACGCTATGCCTGCCGAGGTAAGACAGGCAAAGAATATCGTTGCCGACAGAAAGCAGATTCTTGCAGAAGCTAACCGTGAGTCCGAGAACATAATCAGAGCTGCTGAGGAGCGCAAAAAAGCAATGCTTAACCAGAATGAAATTGTCAGAGAAGCTCAGGCAAAGGCAAAGGAAATTGTCGATGACGCAAAGCAGAAGTCAGCCGAAATCAGAAAGGCTGCAAACGTTTATGTTGACAGCATCATCAGACGTACAGAGGAAAGCATTTCTACACAGCTTGACGAAATCAAGAAAACAAGAGCAAACATTTTAAATTCGCAGAAGTCAAAGCAGAACTGATAAATATTTAAGAAAAATAAACGCTGAACGGCAGTTAATTGCAGTTCAGCGTTTTTTCTTATGCAGATTTTTAAATAAGGAAGAAAAATATTACTCCAACCGTTACGCTCAACAGCATTGCGGCGAGGATATCTCTTATAAAGTGAACGCCTGCAAGCACTCTTGAAAGTGAAATCAGAAGCGAAACCGACAATGCGGCAATGCCAAGCTCAACATCTATATAGAAAATTGCAAGTGAAATTATAAATGCGCTTGCTGTATGGCGGCTGGGCATACTCTGTCCCTTTGTCGTCTTGCCGAAAAGGGAAGGGGTGCTGTATTTTTCATACGGTCTTTGCTCGTTAATCACCTTTCGCAAAACCGTTACAAGCAAAAACACACCGAGCGGAACGAGGATTATTTTAAAAAGGTCAACGGGGTTGCTGAAAAACACATAGACAATCAGCGCAGGGTAGCCGATAAACAGCAGCAGCGGCAGAAAGCGGTAGCAGAATTTCAGCGCATTGCAGGCAAAATTGCGTTCACTAAAAAACTTAATAATCCGTTTGTAGTTCTTCTCGGTAATTTTAAACACCTCGTTTTTGATTTACTTAACTGTAACTTTACAGCTTGCGGTTTTGCCGTTATAAAGAGTGATTTTAATAATAGCCGTTCCTGCACCCTTAGCGGTGATAACAGCCTTGTTTCCGTTTCCCTTGACAACGGTTGCAATATTGCTGTCAGAACTGCTCCATTTCAGATTAGCGGCATTGGCATAGCTTCCGTTGTTGGTGCTTTCCGAAATTGTGT
>DKWR01000046.1 GCA_002491825.1 Ruminococcaceae bacterium UBA7147 | reverse complement strand
AACGTTGTCGATATATCAACCAACACAAGGAAAACAACCTTATCCAAACAACACGCACTATTATAAATTAGGAGCGTAGCGACCATTAATTCCGCATTACGAATTACGCATTCCGAATTAAATTATAGTTTATCCTATATATTCTAAATTCTCGGTATCGAGCTGTGATGTGCGCATTGCAGGATTGCAAAGCGGTATTTTCTTGCCGTTCTTTATGAACAGCGGAACTTCGTTGAGCGCAATCTCAATGTAATGCGTTCCCTTTGTCATTTTTTCGGTAACAACCTTTGTTCCGCTGAGCTTTACAAACGTCATATCCTCGGGCAGATAAACATATCTACCGCTGACGTTCTGCTCATAAACAGGGCAAATCATACATTCATCGCCGAGCATAAGCTGTGTTTCGCACTCACGGGCGATTTTATCGTCGGGATAGTCAAACGACAGCGGCTTGAAAATCATATCGTTTTCTTCGCTCGCCTTGCGGAATGTGCTGTAGAGATACGGAATAAGGCGGTAACGCACCTCAATAATATCTTTGAAATCTTCGCTGTTTTCAAAATTGTAGCACTCCTGATCTCTTGTTCCGAGTGCGGCGTGATTACGCATAAGCGGTGTGAAAACTCCGAGAGCAAGGAAACGCAGTACAAGGTCACGTGTTGCGTTCTCGTTAAAGCCTCCCAAATCTGCGCCGCAGTAGAGGAAACCGCACATATTCGCCGAAGGGAGCATTTTGAGGTTGAGCAGGATATGCGACCACCACGAATGATTGTCACCGAACCAGATTCCGCTTGAACGGTGTGCTCCGATGTATGACGCACGAGAGAACATAAGGATTTTTTCCTCGCCGAACTCCTTGGCAAAATACTCGCCGGCCGCCTTTGTCATATTTGCGCCGTAGATATTGTGAACCCTGTCGTGGCAAATCTGCTTGCCACCAATGGTATGATAGATGCTTGAATAATCCTCGGGACTGTTTGAAAGTCCGAGGAAGGTGTCCTTTAAATTGAAAAATTTAGAAAGGTCAAGATTTTCACCCTTGAGTGAAACAGCCTTGTCGAGAGCCTTTTCAAGTCCCTTAACGGAATAGAAAATTGCAGGCTCATTCATATCGTTCCAGAAACCGTCGATTCCTGCATCGGTCAGCACCTTATATTTTGAGCCGAACCACTCACGCACGTCCTTGCGGAGAAAATCGGGAAAGCCTACGATTCCCGGCCATACGCCGCCCTCAAAATCTGTTCCGTCCTCGTTTTTGCAGAAATATCCGTTATCTCTGCCCTCTTCATAAACGCTGTAGCCGTCCTCTTTCTTAACGCCTGCGTCAATAATCGGGATAAGGTGGATTCCCTGCTCACGCTTTTTGCTTACGTAGTCGGCAAAATCCGGGAACTTTTTATCGTCAACCGTAAAATCCTTATAGCTGTCCATATAGTCGATGTCGAGATAAACGCAGTCAAGCGGAATACCAGCCTTGTCGTAGCCGTCAATTACGCTGTCAACCGTCTGTGCGTCGGGATAGCTCCAGCGGCTCTGCTGATAGCCGAACGCCCAAAAAGGCGGAATGTAGCTTTTGCCGATTGCGTTTCTGAATTCCTTTACAATCTCAATCGGCTTATCGCCCTTTATATAATAGAAATCAAAATCCGTCCCGTCAATTGTAATTACGGTTTTGTTCTTTGAGGAGTAGCCGATATCCCAGCGGATTCTTGCAGGAAAATCAATGAAAAGTCCGAAATTATCACTGCCCGAGAGCATCAGAAAGTTGTGAGCCGCATAGAGAGATGACTTCGTTTCGGTGTGAAACGGGTCGTCACTGCAAAAACTTTCGTAAACCCAGCCACGCTTGTTGATTCCTCTCGGAGCCTCGCCCAGACCGTATACGATGTCGCTGTCGGTCATATCAAATTCAAGGACAAATTTTCCGTCCTCTTCCCTGCTTTCAAAGGGAAATTCATTTTTGTCCGAGATTTCAAATTTTCCGACAACAGCCTCGGTGCAAATCGGTGTGCCGAAGGTGAATTTTTTAATCATAGTACCGCTCCTTTTCACGTTAAATTATATTTCTATTTTATACTTTTAAAATTAATTTTAGTATATATTTTTAGAGCATTTATGGTAATATTTTGGCTTTTAAAAAATACAACATTAAAATAATGCTACAATCTGGTTGTACAGCGGAACAAGCGCAATCGGCAGGAAAATTGCAGGCACCATATTCATAACCTTTAGCTTTGTAATTCCGAGAATATTCATCGCAAGTCCGATGATTATAACATAGCCTACGCAGTTCATTTCATTTACAACCGCAGTTGTGAGCAAGGGCTCAATCCACGTTGCAAGGAGCGTTATAAGTCCCTGATACACAAGCACAAAGCCTGCCGAGAACAACACGCCAACGCCGAGCGTGCTTGCAAAAATTATGCTTGAACAAAAGTCCATTGCCGACTTTGTAAACAGCACCGAGCAGTCACCCTCAAGTCCTGCCTGAAGCGAGCCGACAATCGTCATTGCGCCCACGCAGAACAGCAGGCATGATGAAACAAAGCCCTGTGCTACGGTTGAGTTTTTATCTCCATTGCTGACCTTGCGTTCAATGAATTTTCCCACGTTATTTACACGCTTGTCCAAATCGACAAGCTCTCCGATAATCGTGCCGAGAATCATAGCGATTACCGCAATCAGCGTGTTCTGACCGCAAAGGCAACCCGAAATTCCTATAAACGCCGTAATAAGACCGAGAGCCTTAAAAACCGAGTCGCCGACACGCTCGGGTATTCCTTTTTTAAACACAAGTCCTATAGTTCCGCCCAAAAGCACAGTTGCCGTATTTACAAACGTTCCGACTAATCCGTACATTTTACCATTCCGTTCATTTTTACTATATTAAAGTATATATCATTTCAAAAAAACATTCAACTGATTTATAAAATAATCTTATGACTGTTGAATTTATTATTCCGATATGATAAAATATATAGATAAGATAAAATGATAAGAAATGTACTGATTTACATTAAGCTAATAAACCTTTGAAAGGGGTTATCGGATATGTGTGGTATTTGCGGATTTACAGGACAGGTTGTTGACCGTGACAACGTCATCAGAAATATGACCGAGGTCATCACCCACAGAGGTCCCGACTCTGACGGATTTTTTACGGACGACTATATTTCAATGGGCTTCCGCCGTCTTTCAATTATTGACCTTGACGCAGGTCATCAGCCGATTTACAACGAGGATAAGACTCTTGTCCTCACCTTTAACGGCGAAATCTACAACTACAAGGAGCTTCGAAAAGTCCTCGTTCAGAAAGGGCACAAGTTCTACACCGACACTGACAGTGAGGTGCTTGTTCACGGCTTTGAGGAGTGGCAGGAGGATTTACTGCCGAAGCTTCGTGGTATGTTCGGCTTTGCAATCTACAACACAAAGGACAAGTCTGTATTTATAGCACGTGACTTTTTCGGAATCAAGCCGATGCACTACACGCAAATCGGTGAGGATTTTGTCTACGGCAGTGAAATCAAGAGTATTCTTGAGCACCCGAAGTTTGTAAAGAAGTTCAATACAAGAGCGCTTGATACTTATCTTTCATTCCAGTACGCAGTCCCCCCTGAAACCTTCTTTGAGGGTGTGTACTGCCTTATGCCCGGTCACTACCTCTGGTACCGTGACGGCGAGGTTGAAACTACACGTTACTTTGAGCCACGCTTTAATCCCAACGAGGAAATGAGCGAGCAAGAGGCTGTAAACGAGATTGAAAAGGTGTTTGAAAACTCCGTAAACGCACATAAAATTGCAGATGTTGAGGTCGGCTGTTTCCTTTCAAGCGGCGTTGACTCAAGCTATGTTTCAACATATTTTGCAGATCAAAAAACCTTTACAGTAGGCTTTGACTTCGGCGAGAAGTACAACGAGATTAGCTGGGCAGAGAATTTGAGCAAGAAAATCGGCGTTGAGCATCACACTCACCTGATTTCAAGCGAGGAGTTCTGGGACGCTGTTCCGACTGTTCAGTACCATATGGACCAACCGCTTGCAGACCCGTCGTGTATTGCGCTGTACTTTGTTTCACGCCTTGCAAGCCAGTATGTAAAGGTTGTGCTTTCGGGCGAAGGTGCCGACGAGCTTTTCGGCGGCTACACCTGCTACAACGACCCGAGAGTTTTCAAGATATATCAGACAATCGTGCCCCACTGCATAAGAAAGGCTATAAGAGCAGTCTGCCGCAAGTTACCCGATATCAAGGGCAGAGATTACCTTATCCGTGCCTGCGACCCGCTTGAAGAACGCTACATAGGCAATGCGTTTATGTACGACTACAAGCAGAAAAAGGATTTGCTCAAAGACCCCTCAATTGCAACACGTCCGCAGGACTACACAAGAAAATACTACTATCGCTGCAGAAAGTACGATGACGTTACAAAGATGCAGTATCTTGACATAAATATGTGGATGGTCGGCGACATTCTTCTTAAAGCCGACAGAATGAGTATGGCTAACTCTCTTGAGCTGCGTGTTCCGTTCCTTGACAAGGAGGTTTTCAAGGTTGCGTCCTCTCTCCCCACAAGACTGCGCTGCAACAAGTCGAACACGAAATACGCAATGAGAAAAGCCGCCGTTCGTCATATGCCCGAGGAGACCGCCGAAAAAGAAAAGCTCGGATTCCCCGTTCCGACAAGAGTATGGCTGCGTGACGAAAAGTACTACAATGTAGTTAAAAAGAAATTCAAGGGCAAGACCGCAGAAAAGTTTTTCAACACAGATGTGCTTGTTCAGTGGCTTGACACGCATTTCAGCGGCAAGGAGGACAACAGCCGCCGTGTATGGACTGTTTATGTATTCCTCGTTTGGTACGACATTTACTTTGATGAAAACAGCGAAAAGGTTGAAAAGCCTGTCAACCACCTTGACGAGCTTAAGGCGATTGCCGAGGCAAGACGTGAAAAGCAGATTGACGCTCCCGGCGAAGTGATTATGGCTGCGGCTGAAGCTGTTGACGAAAACTACGACGCACCGAATTTCGGCGTTGACAAAAGTTCAAAAGATAACAGTGAAGCAAATCAGGCTGACGACGGAAACGAGCCTGCAATCGTAGAAACAGAGGAAGAGCCTGCGCCTCCAGAGGAGAAAAAGGAGGAGTACGTCAACATTTCAAATCCAGAGGACGATGAAATTTACGAGGCTCCCAAAAAGCCGAAAACTCCGCAGGAACAGGTACAGATGGCAATTGACGGAATTGAAAAGCGCTCAAAGTATCTTGACGAGCCGAATGTCATTTCAGACGAGGCAATTGACGACGTATTAAGCTCAATAAGTTTTTATGACGAAAACGAATAAGCCAATTTTTAAAAGCAAAAGGGTAACCGACGGTTACCCTTTGTTTAAAATTAATGGAACGCAAAAGATGCCGCCCCTTACGGCGATACAGGAACTGTTTTGTTTACAGTCGTAGGGACACGGCGTGCCGTGTCCGCAGTTATTATCAAACTTTACCGATAAAACTATAATTATAGAGAAAAACAAACTTTCCCGTAGTACTGTGTCAATTCTAATAATTATCAATTTTGTTATGAAAATAACCACACTCAAATGTAGGGAACGGTCTTGACCGTTCCGAGTCGATTAAGAGTTGGCTTGTAAATCAGTGGAACGGTCAAGACCGTTCCCTACACTGTTTTTTATAATATAAGTAGCCTTATACCACAACTCCGAGGCTCAAAATCTTTCTCAAAATTTCGTACTCGCTTTCAAAATCGGATAACGGCAAGGGATTTTCACCCATACCCATTTCAACGGTCAGCGCAGGACGGCGAAAGCTGTCAATAAACCAGTCCTTAAATCCTCCGCCCGTTGCAATATCCTCGGGAAAAGCTATGTTATATCCGCTTACCTGTGAAAATACCGACGCAAGGCGAAAACTTAATACAGGCGTATGCTTACCGAACGAGCAGTAAATCTCCCTGCCCTGACTGTGCAGAGCAAGTGCACGTTCAAAATCGACGCTTCTGCAAAGCTTGGTGAGCGCTCTTGTTTCAGGCTCGCTTTCGGGACAATTGCCGCCAAAGCGTGTCGGCGCAGGACTTTTGATATTGCGGCTGATTTCACGCTTTTTAAGCTCGCACCAGCCGGCGTTGAAGTTGTGGTTTATGTCAACACCCCTTGCATTTGCCTGCCATTTGCATGTGTTTTCGGCAACATCCTCAACAAGAGGCTTGTATTTTAAAGCGGCGTCACTGCCGTGAAGTGCAATTTCCACACCGTCGGGATTAACACAGGGAATAATCGTAAGACCTCTTATCCTGAGAAAATCGCCCAGATTGTGCTCGCCTACCTTTTTGTCGCTTTTCATTGAGTGACAGCATTCTTCGAGAAATTTAAGCAGAGCAAGCACTGTAAGGTATTCCGAGCCGTGAAAGCCGCCGCAGTAAAGCACACGGTGCTTTGTGTTGCCGATATGTAGAACGTCAATGCTCCTTCCGCACACGCTTTTTCCGATGAAACACCGCTTTATAAAGCCGTATTTCTCGCAAATCTCATTAATAATTTCTTTCCTTGCCTGATAGTCGGGCAAAACATTGTAGTTAATCATATAAAAATCCTTTCCTTTTTATTTTTGGAGGCTGTTATGGAACTTACTGAAAAAACTCTGTCGAGCAAAAGCGTTTTTGACGGCAGAATACTTCATATAACACTTGACGAAATCGAACTGCCGAACGGCAAAAAATCAAAGCGTGAGGTTGTAAACCACCCCGGCGGAGTGACCGTTGCGGCGCTTGATGAGGACAACAACCTACTTTTTGTAAGACAGTTCCGCTATCCGTACAAGGAGGTTGTACTCGAGCTCCCCGCAGGCAAGCTTGAAAAAGGCTCAACGCCGCTTGAAAACGGCAAGCGTGAGCTGATGGAGGAAACAGGTGCAGAGGGATACTCGTACATTTCTCTCGGTCAGCTCTACCCCTCTCCCGGCTATACTTCGGAAATTATCCACCTTTACGCCTGCAAGATTAAGTCACAGGGAAGCTCAAATCCCGACGACGGAGAGTTTCTGAACGTTGAAAAAATACCGCTTGACAAGGCTGTTGAAATGGTGCTTAACAATCAGATTCCCGACGCAAAAACGCAGGTTGCAGTATTGAAAACCGCAATGCTGATTAAAAGCGGAAAAATATAATCGACGGTATGATTTCTTAACTTCGAGGTATAAATATATTTATGCAGAATTTCTTTGAAATATTACCCGAAAAATCGGGCACAGCAATTGCGCTTGGCTATTTTGACGGACTGCACAAAGGGCACAGAAACGTGATTTCTCTTGCCGCCGCCGAAAAGGGAAACGGACTTACTCCCGTCTGCTTTACCTTTTCAAAAAGTCCGAAAAGTGTTTTAAACGGCACTCGGTACAATGCGCTTATGACAAACGAGGACAAAATAAAAACGCTTGAAAGGCTCGGAATTGAGCGAACCTATCAGGCGGATTTTGAAAAAATTATGAATATGCCTTCTAAAGACTTTGCACAGGAGATACTGATTGACACGCTGAAAGCCGAAAAGCTTTTCTGCGGCTTTAACTACCGCTACGGCAAGAACGGCGAGGGCAGTGCCGAAACGCTGAAAAGCTTTTGCGAAAGCAAAGGTATCAAACTTACGGTTGTTTCTGCAACGAAAAGCGAGGGCGAGATTGTATCTTCAACGCTTATAAGAAAGCTGATTACAGACGGAAATGTTAAAAGAGCGAACGAGCTTATGTGCAGTCGGTTCGGCTTTTCTTCGGTGATTGAGCACGGCAAAAGGCTCGGCAGAGAGCTTGGCACGCCGACAATAAATCAGCCGCTTTGCAGTGAGCTTGTCGTGCCGAAATTCGGCGTTTATGCGTCAATCGTCACGCTTGAAAACGGAGATTCCTACTGCGGAGTTACGAACATCGGAATCAAGCCTACAGTCGGCGGCAACACATCGCTTTGCGAAACGTGGATGCCAAAGTACAAGGGCGGCGAAATTTACGGACAGAGCGCAGACGTAAGACTGCTTGAATTTATCCGCCCCGAAAGGAAGTTTTCGGGAATTGACGAGCTGAAAAACGCAATTATAGACAACAGCAAAACAGCACTGAAAATTTATGAACAGACAAATAAAACGCTGTAGCACAGAATTTATGCTACAGCGTTTTTTACTTTATAATTTTCCAGTTTTCGGCGAGTCGTTCAAGCGAAAATGCCGCATTTGCAGGGCTTGTTGACGGCAGCTTTACCGCCTCTATCCCGGTCTGTGGAAAAATGTACTTCATATACATTTTGTGCGACAGCGCTCCGTTTGCAAAAATCCTGTCTACCCTGCTGTTTTGCAATATCACCGACAAGTCGTTCGGCACAACGTCCTTGATTGAGCTGTCGCTCGAGCCTGTTATCGTGCAGGAGTGAATGACATCCCAAAGCGCAAGGTTGTGCTTTAAAATAAGCTGTTTTTTCTCGTCAATGCTCTGCGGAAATTCCTCGTCAAACAGCAATGCGATTAATTTCCAGAATCGGTTTTGCGGATGTCCGTAAAAGAAGCTCTGCTCCCTTGACTTGACCGACGGAAAACTACCGAGAATCAGTGTTCTTGAATTTTCGTCAAACAGCGGAGGAATCGGGTGCACTATGCTCTGCGGTGTACTCACTGCATACCCTCCCTGATGATTTCAAGCGCTTTTTCGGCGTCGCTTTCGGTAAGCTGTGGCGTATCGCCGAGCGGATAATCAAGCCCAAGATTATCGTATTTCACCTTGCCGAGCGTGTGATAAGGCAAGGTTTCAATTATCTCGATATTCTTAAACGGCTTTAAAAAACGACCGAGCTTTAAAAGCTCCTCACACTTATCCGTAATATTCGGGACGATTACGTGGCGGATACGCATTTGCACGTTCTTTTCGTCAAGGTAGCGTGCAAAATCGAGGATATTTTTATTTGAATGAGCTGTCAGCTTTTTATGCTCGTCCTCGTCAATGTGCTTTATGTCGAGCATAACGAGGTCGCAGACCGCCAAGAGCCTGTTGATTTTCTCCATACGCTCGCCGTTGTTTCTGTCGAACATCACGCCCGAGGTGTCAAGGCAGGTGCTTATGCCCTTGCTCTTTGCAAGGGTGAAAAGCTCAATCAGAAAGTCAAGCTGGAGCATAGGCTCACCGCCTGTTGCGGTAAGTCCGCCCGTTGTGTAGAACGGCATATTGCGCACTATTTTTTCAACAATCTGCTCGGCGGTGTACTCCGTTCCTGCGTCAGGTGTCCAAGTGTCGGGATTGTGGCAGTAAAGACATCGCATAGGACAACCCTGAAAGAACACTACAAAGCGAACGCCGGGGCCGTCAACCGTACCGAATGATTCAAAGGAATGAATTTTACCTGTCATAGTTTTCACCTATTATTCAAGGCTCCCCTTAAAAGGGGCGCTGTCATTTTGCTTGCAAATGACTGAGGGGTGGAGATGAACTTTTCCTCAAGTATTCAAAGTTCATCTAACTTACCACCCTTTCGTCACAGCGATAAATCGCTGTGCCACCTTCCCTCAAGGGAAGGCTAGGCTATATTTCAAAAGTTGACAATTTCAAATTATCAGTTACTGCTCTATTTTTAAATTGCCGAATGGAAGGTTCTTGAAATAACCTCGTCCTGCTGTTCCTTTGTGAGCTTAATAAAGTTTACAGCGTAACCCGAAACACGGATTGTAAGCTGTGGATAAAGCTCGGGGTGCTTTTGAGCATCAAGAAGAAGCTCTCTGTCAAACACGTTTACGTTGAGGTGGTAACCGCCCTTGAGCATATAGCCGTCAAGCAATGCAACAAGATTGTGGTTTCTCTGCTCCTCGGTTTTGCCGAGTGCGGAGGGAACAATAGTAAATGTATTTGAAATACCGTCCTGCGAATCCATAAACGGAAGCTTTGCAACGGAAGCAAGAGATGCAACAGCACCGTTACTGTCTCTGCCGTGCATCGGGTTTGCACCGGGAGCAAAAGGCTCGCCGTACTTTCTGCCATCGGGAGTTGAGCCTGTGTTCTTGCCGTAGGAAACGTTTGATGTGATTGTGAGGATTGAGGTTGTGGGAATACCGCCACGATAGGTGTGATTCTGACGGAGGTAGCTGATAAAGGTATGGAGCACCTCTTTTGCAATCTCGTCAACTCTGTCGTCGTCGTTGCCGTACTTCGGGAAATCACCCTCTGTGATGTAGTCGGTGACAATGCCCTTTTCGTTTCTAACGACCTTAACCTTTGCGTACTTGATTGCAGAAAGCGAGTCGGCAACAACCGAGAAGCCTGCGATACCTGTTGCAAACCAACGAGTAACGTGCTTGTCGTGCAGAGCCATCTGCAAACGCTCGTAGGAGTATTTATCGTGCATATAGTGAATGATGTTGAGCGCATTTACATAAACCTGTGCAAGCCACTTCATCATAGCCTTGTACTTGTCCATTACGTCGTCATAGTCGAGGTAATCTCCCTCAACAGGACAGTACTTCGGTCCTACCTGTTCGCCGCTTACCTCGTCAACACCGCCGTTGATTGCGTAAAGCAAGCACTTTGCAAGGTTAGCTCTTGCACCGAAAAACTGCATTTCCTTGCCGATTTTCATTGAAGATACACAGCAGGCAATACCGTAATCGTCTCCGTGAAGAGGACGCATAAGGTCGTCGTTTTCGTACTGAACAGCGTGATATTTGATTGACATATCTGCGCAGAAGCTCTTGAAATTCTCGGGGAGCTGTGTTGACCATAAAACGGTGAGGTTTGGCTCGGGAGCCGCACCGATATTGTTGAGCGTGTTGAGGTAACGGAACGACATCTTTGTAACAAGAGGACGTCCGTCTGTTCCGATTCCGCCGATTGACTCTGTAACCCATGTAGGGTCGCCTGCGAAAATCTGATTGTATTCGGGAGTACGTGCAAAGCATACCATTCTCAGCTTCATAATGAAGTGGTCAACAATTTCCTGAACCTCTTTTTCTGTGATTGTGCCCTCTGCAAGGTCACGATAAGCATAGATGTCGAGGAAGGTTGAAGTTCTGCCGAGGCTCATAGCCGCACCGTTCTGCTCCTTGACTGCGGCAAGGTAAGCAAAGTACACAGCCTGAACAGCCTCTTTAAAGGTTGAGGCAGGCTTTGAAATGTCACAGCCGTAGATGTTTGCCATCTGCTTGAGCATCTGGAGCGCTCTGATTTGCTCGGAAAGCTCCTCACGCTCACGGATAACGTCGGAGTACATAATAATTCTTGTTGTGTCCTTCTGGTGCTGTTTGTCCTCAATAAGGCGGTCAACACCGTAGAGTGCAACACGGCGGTAGTCACCGATAATTCTTCCTCTGCCGTAAGCGTCGGGAAGTCCTGTGATGATGTGATTTGAACGGCACTTTCTCATTTCGGGAGTGTATGCGTCAAACACGCCTGCGTTGTGAGTTTTTCTGTGAGTTGTGAAAAACTCTGTGATTTCGGGGTCAACCTCGTAGCCGTTATCTCTGCAAGCCTTTGTAGCCATTCTGATTCCGCCGTAGGGCTGGAGTGAACGCTTTAAAGGCTTGTCTGTCTGCAAGCCGACAATCTGCTCCTTGTCTTTATCTATATATGCCGCACCGTGTGAAAGGATTGTTGAAACAACCTTTGTATCCATATCAAGCACGCCGCCTGCTTCAATTTCCTGCTTCTTAAGCTCGCTTACCTGTTCCCAGAGGTCAAGCGTTGCCTGTGTGGGGCCTTCAAGAAATTCACTGCCGCCGAAATAGGGGGTGTAGTTTCTATGAATAAAATCTCTGACGTTGATTTCATTTTCCCATGCGCCGCCTTTAAAATCTCTCCATTCGTTTCTCATCGTAAAACCTCCGTTTGTAGAAAACTAAATTGTTGGTAATATTTACTAATTAAAAAAAGCCGACTTTGTCCGAGCTTTCGCCCAGACGGTCGGCTTTGAATCGTTATACTTCACGTGGTTAATTCCACTGTTCCGTCAGTCATATAACACCATTAAAATAACATTTTTCTTGTCTGTTGTCAATACTTTTACGGCAAGAAAAAAACTTCTGCGTTTCGCAAAAAATTCACTCGCCAAAATACATTTTTTTAAGCAGTTTTATACCTGTCGGTGTTCTGAAAGTTTTTTCCTCTGCTTTTTTAACGGCGTTAATGCCAACTCCGTCCTCAAAAAGATTTACAAGAAAGTCTGCCTCAACGAGAATCCGGTACGGCATTGAATCTATCTGACTGTATGTATGGTGATGACCGACAAGGTAGCAGACCTTGCTTATAAATTCGCTGTCAAAGCCGAGTTTTGAAAGCAGTTTTTCAGCCTCGGCAGGACCTTCAAGCTCCTGATATTTTCCTGCGCTTGAGTTGTATTTAAGCTCGCTTTGCTTTATGCCGATGTCGTGGACGATTGCGGAAACCTCAAGGAGATTTTGATTGTCTGCATCAAGATTCTCTCCCTCGCCTATTGTCTTTGCAAAGGAAAATACCTTCAGAAAATGGTTTATTCTTCGTAAATCCGTGCCATAATATTCTATCATGGCTTCAATTACTTTGCCTGTGTTTTTCATCATCTGTACCTCAACAAATTAAAAATGTAGGGAACAGTCTTGACTGTTCCGCTGTTTTACAGCCTTCTTCTGATATTCTCGGAACGGTCAAGACCGTTCCCTACACATATTGTTTTAACACTGTAATCCTATTTCTTTTTGAGTGTTTTTATATATGCAAACGTCTTTTTCTCGCCCTCGTCACGAAGCATTACAAGCAGTTTATTAAGCAATTCCTCTGTATTAGGGTGCATTCTGTGTTTTCCTTTTATGCGCAGGAAATACGTGTAAGGGTCGCTGTCCTTGTAATTTTTGCCGTTGTAGATTTTACTTGCCGCCACACGGTCGCAGAACATTTCTATAACATAGCGAATGGGCATTTCCACGTTTTCAATCTGCTTTGTTTTGGGATTGTAGTCGTTCCAGTATTCGTAATGGTGGCGGTTTCTTCCCTTGTGGTGCATCCATGCAAGCGAACAGCCGTATATTTCACGCTCACGCTCGTTAGGGCTTCTGGTACCCTGAAAGAAACTTGCCCCCGGGATAAATTCAGTAGGAGTATACTTTGACAAATCGTGCCTTAAACCCTGCCACAGTATTCCTGCTCTTGCACAGTTTGCAATAACCTTGTGCCTGTGTTTTGTAATTGTTCTGAAATGCTTAATCGGATGTGCCATAAAAATCACCATATACATATTACCACATTTTTAATTGGAATAAAATATGTCTTGCCTTATTTGCTAAAAAAAGTTATAATGTAAAAAAGGTTAATAATTTGTAATATTTTGAAAGGTTATGTTATGAAAAAATACTTATTCATTGCGCTGTTGTGTTTTGTTCTGACAGTCACCTGCCTGCTCAGTGCTTTTGGCAGCGTAATACATATTAACGCAAATAAGTCTGCTTTCAGCACAACCCCTACGGAAATAGTTCCGATTGAAAGTCCCGCCTATAAAATTGACTCAAAAGATCCTCTCACACTCTCTGTCGGCGACTCAAAGGTTATTGCAATATCAAAAGACGAAGAAAAAACGCTGCGCAAATGGACAAGCAGTGATGTTAATATTGCAACTATAGACAGCGGCGGCAGAATTGACGCAAAAAAAGAGGGTAATGCAACCGTTACTGCACTGTTCAGCGACAACAAAAAGTACGAGTGTAAGGTCACAGTTGTTAAGGCTGAAAAAGAGGAAGCCGACAGGTTTTCAACCTGCATCACTGCAAACAGCGATGTCCTTAAGAAAAATCTTGCCTCAAAGAATAAAAAGAATCCGTATTCAATCTATGTCAACCGAAAGCAAAACTGCGTTACCGTTTACACCTATGACGAAAGCGGGAAATATACCGTTCCTGTCAGGGCGATGGTCTGCTCCTGCGGAAAGAACGACGGTACAATCACAGGCACTTACGGAATTTATTTCAAGCGTGAATGGCATTCTTTATTTGACAATGTGTACGGTCAGTATGTCAGCGGAATATCGGGTGATTATCTTTTCCACTCTGTTCCCTATTATACTAAATCTCCCGATGATTTAGAGGTTGAGGAGTTTAACAAGCTTGGCTCAAACGCTTCTCTCGGTTGTGTAAGGCTTTCTGTTTCCGACACAAAGTGGATTTACGATAACTGTGCAAAAAATACTGAGGTTAAAATTTATGACGACAATAATCCGGGGCCGCTCGGCAAGCCGGAAACAATAAAAATCACCGATTTAAAATGTGGCTGGGATCCGACTGACGATAATAAAAGCAATCCCTATTACAACAAAACTCCTATAATTACGGGAGCAAAGAACTGTGAGATAAAAAAAGGCGAAAGCTTTTCCCCGATGGACAAGATAAAAGCCGTTGACACCTGTTCAAACGATATTACAGACAAGATTGCTGTAACGGGGAACGTAGTCACTTCAAGGGTTGGCAAATACAAGGTGACGTATTCCGTAACCGACAGTCTGCACAGAAGTACAAGCGTTGATATTACGGTGACGGTAAAAAATTAAGGAGGAAATCAATTATGACAGAAAAAGAAAAAATGCTTAACGGGTTTCTTTACGATACCTCCGATAGGGAGCTTGCAGAAATGCGACAAAAGGCTCACAAACTGTGTAAGAAATACAATGACACCTTTGAAGACGAAGAACAAAAGCGAAATGAAATTATATCTGAACTTCTTCCGAATTTAGGTGAAATGACTTATCTTCAGGGGCCGATTCAGTTTGACTACGGAATTTTTACGACTTTCGGTAAAAAATGTTATGCAAATTTCAATCTTATTGTGCTTGACTGTTGCCAAGTAAAAATCGGTAACAATGTGCTTTTCGGACCGAACTGTACTATCGCAACTCCTGTGCACCCGATGTATGCCGAACAACGCCGTGTTCTTGAAAAAAGTGACGGAACAATATATGACTACGAATATGCAAAACCTATTACCATAGGAGATGATTGTTGGCTTGCCTCAAACGTTACGGTCTGCGGCGGTGTTAAAATCGGAAAAGGCTCGGTAATAGGTGCAGGAAGCGTGGTTACAAGAGACATTCCCGAAAATGTTTTTGCAGCAGGAAATCCGTGCCGTGTTATAAGAAAAATCACTAAGGCCGATTTAGTTGACATTTAATTTTATTGTAAAAAACAACTCTATTTACTTACATACAGAAAATGCCCGAGGGACAAAAACCTCGGGCATTTTTAATTAAATTTTACCGTTAATTCTGCGGCTTTGCCTTAACAGCCTTGCTGTCAAACAGCTTTACAAGCGTTGCATTGTCGGCTGTACCGGTAGCCTTGATTCCGTTATTGGACTGGAAGTTTTCAACAGTCTCTTGCGAAATTTCCCCGTAATATCCTGTTATATTTCCTTTGTCTTCGATATATCCGAGGTCATAAAGGCGCTGCTGCATAATCTTTACGTTGTTGTTTTCGTCCCCATTTTTAAGCGAAAGCTTATCGAGCTTGATTTTGTATTTATCGGCAACCGATGTTGTTGCGGCAGCCGCAGTTGTTGCTTTGTTTGCAGGCGCAGTTGTTGCTGTCTGATTATTATTTGCAGGTGTTGTTGTCGCAACAGTTGCAGTCGTTTTTGAAGCCTCGTCATTTGTAGCCGTACTTTTCTTTAAAGACGGATACATAAATTCTACCATTTTGTTGAGAGTATCAAGAGCACTTCTGCCCTGACGGTTCATCTCGTCGGCAGTTACCATAAGAGTTTTTCTGCTCGTAACGGCAGTCAATTTACTTAAAACCGCATCTGCTTTGATTGCATTAAGCGTAGCCTCGTCAGCATAGAAAATAAAGTTAGGATTTGCAACCTTTAAGGTATTTACATCAACCTTGTTTTCATCAATATTTACAGCCGCATTCACAGCTCCCGTATAACCGAGGAGCATATCGCCGTATGTTCCGCTTGTCATAAGCTTTAAGCTGTTGTCTTCATAAAAAAGATAGCAAACGGTATAGAGAATATCAGAATTAACCTCCGCCTTAACCGAAGATTTCACCTGTTCCATATTGCCGATAAGGTCGTCATAAGCCGACGCACCCTTATTTGCACCCGTTACCTTACCGCCGAGGATTTTTCCGAGAGTAACGTAATTTGTCTCAAGCGATTTCGGGGTTTTAGCCTGCAACATTGTAATAACCTTAATGTTTTCTTTTTCAAGGTTTTCCTTAACGGTATTGTCAAGACCTTCGCCTGCAAAGACAACGTCGGTTTCGTAGGTTTTGATTTTCTCCACATCGGGAGCGTTCTGCGAACCAACGCTCGGCACAACGCTGAGCCAGTCCTGATTGACCTCGTCACTTCTGCCGACCATTTTAATGTCATAGCCAGCATACGAAATGATGTCAGCGGTTGACGCATCAAGAACAACAATGTTCTTCGGCTCGCTTTCTATTGTAATATTTGCTACCTCAACAGGATAGTCGTCGTTTCCGCAGCCGGTGAATGTAACGGCTACCGACAGTGCAAGAACAAATGCAAGCGCAATTGAAACTATTCTTTTTCTCATACTATTCCTCCGAATATTGCAGGTTTTTCCGCATATTTAAGCAGTATTGCCCGTACTTTTATCAGCAAAACAGCGACTCTACGTACTGCTTTGCGCAACGTGGTGAACGTCCGCCCCTTGAAAGAGCAAACCTCTCCGCACCCATCTCAAGCTCTTCATCGCTCATATCAATACCCTTCTGCCTTGCAAGAGCAATTACAATGTCGACAAATTCCTTTTTGGTGGGGATTGAGTAACAAACTGCAAGACCGAAACGGTCGGAAAGCGAAAGGCTCTCCTGCATATTGTCACGTGTATTTACATCGTCGTCGGTTCTGTCGGAAAAGCTTTCCTTGACAAGATGACGGCGGTTTGAAGTCGCATAAATAAGCGCATTGTCGGGGCGAGCCGCAAGTCCGCCCTCAAGCACAGCCTTGAGCGTTGTATAGCTCTGATCCTGCTTCTGGAACGAAAGGTCGTCAATGAAGATGATAAATTTCATCGGCAAAGCGGCAATTTTGTCAACGAGTATCGGGAAGTCGATAAGACGCTCCTTGGGAATTTCAACAATTCTCAAGCCGTCCTTGCGAAACTCGTTTGCAATAGCCTTAACCGTTGAGCTTTTGCCCGTGCCCTTGTCGCCGTAAAGCAGGCAGTTGTTACAGCTTTTGCCCTCAATGAAGGATTTAGTGTTGTTTACAACCATATCCCTCTGAATTTCGTAGCCCGTAAAGGACTCCATATCAATTCTGTCTGGGTGCAGAACAGGCTGAATATCGCCGTCACGCCAGATAAACGCCTTGTAGCGGGCAAAGATTCCGCAACCATTTTCCTTGTAATAACGTGCGACATTTTTAAGCGAGCCGTCAAACATTTTAAAGCTCGGAGCACAATCTCCTGCCTCCCAGCGTGGCAGAGAATCGGCAATTTCCTTGATTTCATCATAGTATTTGTAGGCTTTGAGTACTTCATCCGACGTAAGCGAAGAAGCGGCAAGTATAGCCTCGCAGTCACGCTTTACAGCCTTGAGCACGTTATCGGGCAGGGTATCGTATTTTCCTGCCGCCGCAGCCCTTGTAAAGCAGTTTTCATCAAACAGTGCGGCTTCTGTCATAGCATAAGCAAGTCTGTTGCTGAAGCCCCTCTCGCTTATGAGAGAATAAAAGTCGCCGTATGCGTTAAGAAATTCGTCAGGCTCGCTGTCGAGTGAAAGGAGCATCTTGTAGTAAGCCTTGACAACGCTTCTTTTCATAATTCCTCTGAAAACCGAAAGTGAGGAAAGAAGTAATTTTGTCCTGTTGACATTATTCATCAATTATCATCCCAATCAACCCTTATTGTACGCTTTTTTTGCGTTTAAGTCAATGTTTTTTGCAAGGTTTTGTCAAGGACTTACACAATTCGGTTTTGAGGTGTGCCGTTCAGAAACGCACTGATGTTATCGGCTACGATATTCATAAGACGAACTCTTGTTTCAACAGGTGCCCACGCAATGTGCGGAGTCATAATGCAGTTTTTTGCGCCCATAAGAATACAGTCCTCCTCCATAGGCTCGACCTTCAGCGTGTCAATAGCCGCACCGCCAAGGTGACCGCTCTGCAATGCATCAAACAAATCCTGCTCGACCATAATCCCGCCACGTGCTGTGTTGACAAACAATGCGTCCTTTTTCATCTTTGCAAATGCGTTTTTATCAAACATATTTTCCGATTCACTGTTTAAAGGGCAATGCACAGAAACAATGTCGCTTTGTTCAAGCAGCGTTTCAAAGCTGACAAATTTCAATCCGTCAGCCTGCTTTTCGGAACGGTTGTAGGCAATCACCCTCATTTCAAATGCGTTTGCAATTTTTGCAACAGCTCTGCCGATATTGCCGAAGCCGACAATACCGAGCGTTTTTCCGGCAAGCTCCGACAGCGGATAGACAAACGGAGAAAATGTCTTACTGCGTTTCCATCGTCCGTCCTGAACGTATTTATTGTAGTTTGAAGTGTTATTGAAATGCTCGAGAATAAGCGCAAAGGTGTGCTGTGCAACGGCGTTTGTTGAGTAAGAGCCTGCGTTGCATACAGCGATATTATGCGCTTTGCAGTAGTCAATGTCAATGTTATTATAGCCCGTTGCAAAAAGTCCGATATATTTCAGATTTTTTGCAAGCCTTAATGTATTTTTATCAAGCAAGGTTTTGTTGCAGACAACCATATCTGCATCGGCAATTTTCTCGGCTACCTCGTCATAGCGCAGAAGTCCGTATTCTTCCACCTCGCCGAATTGTTTAAGAATATCGGCATTTACAAGATTATCAAGCACCGTCTGTGCGTCTGTAAGTACGATTTTCATATGACCACTCCGATATATTTATTTTTTGATTATCCCTTTAAGCAAGATTTATTTTCAGTCGATATTAATCAGATAAACGATAATTTAGCGTTGGA
>DKWR01000056.1:10302-16835 GCA_002491825.1 Ruminococcaceae bacterium UBA7147 | reverse complement strand
GCATATTTTCCGTCAGCTTGCCCAAAAAATCCTCGTAATGCGTCAGCATTACTGCGGTTTATTTGTCCAACCTGACAAAAAATCTGATGGCGCAATATGCACAAACGATTTAATCAGTGTTTCCTTAATGAAGTTGATATAAAAATTTTTCAAAATTAATACCGTCGTTTCTGTCGTACGGCTCTTTAGCCGTATCGGCAGTTGCTTTTTCTATGAATGAAACGGCTTTGCTGACAGCAGAAACAAGGCTTTCGCCGTTTACCACAGAGGCAAATACAATTGATGCAAAAATATCGCCTGTTCCCGAAAAGCTTCCGCCGTGACGTTCTGCTTTGACAAAACTGCAATCCTGTTTTGTAAATACGCCGTTGTAAAGGCAGTCACTTTTTTTGATTCCCGTAACAACGATTTTCTGTTCGCTGTGGGAAAATGCGCCTTTTGCAACATCACTGATTCTTTCAAGAAAATCATCGCTTTCACAGTGCGAATTAAGCTCTTCAAAATCTGTATCTGTAAGAATACAAAGCTCGGTAAGGTTTGGCGTGATTATGTCGGCTGACCTTGCAAGACTGCAAACTTTTTTGCAGGTTTCGTTGCTGAAAGCCGAATAAAGTCTGCCGTCGTCGCCCATAACAGGGTCAACAAGAACAATTGTATTGCTTTTTCTGAATGTATTGATAAAATCAAGGATTATGTCAACCTGTTTTTTGTCGGCGATATATCCCGAGTAAATCCCGTCAAAGCTTTCGTTGTTAAGACTCCACATCTCTTTATAGTGACAAAGCTCGTCGGTGAGGTCAATACAGTAATGATTTTTATATCCCGTCTGATTTGTAAGCACAGCCGTAGGCATAGGGCAGGGCTGTACGCCCATTACCGAAAGCACAGCGATTGTCGCCGTCAGAGAGCATTTTCCGAAGCCTGAAAGGTCGTTTATGACTGCGGCTTTCTTAATCATAACTGTCCTCCTTTTTATCTGAAATGTTTTGAGATTTTTTGAATACAGTTGAATTTTAGCATAAAACTGTATATTAAAAAATAGACAGTTTTAACAAAAATAATAGGTACAGTTTTTTAGGGCGAAAAAATACAGCCGCTTTCCATTTCTGAAAAACGGCTGAAAAATGAAACTTTCGGAAATTACATATATTCTTTTGTAATTTTAAGTCCGCCTGTTGCTTTGTTATCCTTTACATAAGCTTTTCCGGAAACCCCCGTTGCAACAATCCAGTTGAACGAAGGAGTAGTTGAACCCGTAGCCTTTATTTCGTAATTGACAACAACAAAATTATCTTCCTTTGTGTAATTATATCCTTTGGAAATGTTCGAGCCGTTGAACTTGATTTTTCCGTTCAGGTTGTAGTTGAGCAGTCCGCCCGAATCGGCAGAACCGTCAAGATAAGCGGATTTTACAGAGAGATATTTTGTATCATAAGAAATTTCAGCCTGATAGTTTTCAAGCTTTTCGGGGGAGGTGAGCTTGTATACACAGGTTACAGTGTCACCGACAGCAAATTTGTTTCCGTCAAGAGTGCAGACATTTGAATCAGTTACAGGCTTGTGTGTGTTTGAACTCGGCTTATTTGTTTTGTTGCTTGAACTGCTGTTGTTGCCTGAACTGTTGCTGTTATTGTAATTGTAATTGTTGTTATTGTTGTTACTGCTGTTGCTTTTTGAAGAAGATGAATTGTTTGAATTATTGCCGCCTGCCGAAGAGCCGGCTGAAGAACCCGAATTATTCGTCTTTTGAGATGAAGAACTTTCGTTATTCTGACTGTTGCTGTTTCCGTTGGATGAAGTATCTGAACCTTTGCTTTCTGCCGAAACAGTGTTTCCTTTTGCGTCGGTAGCATACGTTTCGTCCACCACTACCGTAACAAGTTCGGTTTCTGTCACAGTTTTTGTTTCGTTAGTTGATTCAGAATTTTCACCACAGCCCGACATTACAGCCGCAGAAGTTGCCGAAAGTACAATTAACGAAGCCAGAGCAATTGTCAAAATTTGCTTTGATTTTTTTGCCTTTCCGTTGTGCATTTTGCCACTCCTTTATACTTTGAATATAAGTCCGATTGGATTTCAAAATAATTATAGCAAAGCTGAATATAAAAATAAAGCGGTTTCACATAAGTTTCACAATAATTTCACTAAACATTAAAATAGTGAGGTTAAATAATAAAAAATGTACTTGAATTTAAATCTTGTGAATGATACAATAAAATTGCAATAATTTGCTAAAAATAATAGTTGTTTTAGGAGTGATGAAATTGAAAAAAGTAACATCAATCATACTTGCGCTGATTCTTGCACTTGGCGCATTGTCTGTTTGTTCCGTAAGTGCGGCTCAGAATACGCCTGTTTCTTTTGAAACATATGAGGCGCTTTATGCACACGCGGTAACTGGCTCAACCGACAGCGAAGCGTGGCAGGCTTGGCAGAGTGAGCACGATGAAGATTTTATGGAAGTTAATTCAAACGTTAAGTATTTCTTTCTTCCTACCTCGGCAGACAGCACAAAGGTAGATATTTACAATGCTTACAAATCCTCTGTTATTGTAAACGGAGTTGATATTGCTTCGGGTGAGATAAAAACCGTTGGCTATGATGTAAATACGTCCTGTTCGGTCAAGACAGCGAACAAAACATATACGCTTAAGTTTATGAAATCCAATGCCGAGGCGGCAATTTATATCAACAACAGCAATGCCGACGGAAACGGCACAGAGCTTATGCAGTATCTAAACGTTGATAAAAGCAGAAGTGCAAAGGCAACAGGTGCAATTGTAGATGCAAACGGCAACGTTGACAATACTGCAATCAAGAAAATCAAGGGCAGAGGCAATACAACATGGGCCAAGGCTAAAAAAGCTTATAATATTACATACAGCGACGCTGTTTCAATTGCAGGAATGAAAAAGAGCAAAAAGTATTCTATCCTTGCAAATTATCAGGATGATTCACTTTCAAGAAACAGATTTCTCTACGACCTTGCAGACGCAGTCGGAATGCCTTATGCGTCCGATTCAAGATATGTTGATTTCTATGTAAACGGCTTTTATTGGGGCTCTTATCAGATGACCGAAAAGGTTGAAGCAGGCAAATCTTATCTTGTCAGCGATGTTGACGATACCGCTTATCTCAATGATGACGGAACGGTAAACAGCGATTTTCCGTTTATCTGTGAGGTTGACGCAGGAGCAAAGGACGGCGAGGATTATTATTTTGAGTCTGCAAGCGGAAACAAAATTACAATTAAAGCTCCCGAGCTTGAAGAGGGCGATACGGGTTATGAAGAAGTCAAAGCATATGTAAAAGAAAAGTTTGACGCTTTCTATAATTCTGTAAAGAGTAAAACTTCCGACCCGACAGACTATGCCGATGTTGAGTCACTTGCAAAGATTTATCTTATAAACGAGCTCGGCAAGAACTGGGATTCGGGTGTGTCGAGTCTGTTCTTTGTTTACAAGCAGGATTCAAGCGGCAAGTACAAATTCTACGGTTCTCCTGTCTGGGATTACGATAATTCCCTCGGTAACGCAGTCGGCGTTAATGAAGAACTTAATAATATTGGCGTAAGCGACTATGAAGAGTATTCGGGTTGGTGGTGCAAATTCAAGGGAAAAAGCACTAAATCAAAGTATATAAATAACGTGATGAATCTTATTTCACGCAACGACAAGGTTTATCAAAAGTCCGTATCGGTATGGTTTGAGGATTTCGTTCCCGTTATCAACGATTTTGCATCCGACAGCAGTACCCCGAAAGCAAGCAGTGCAACAGAAATGTATAGGGCGTATGATTATTATGCACTTTTAAAAGACAGCGCAGAGATGAATTACCAAAGCGGCTGGCTGCTTGATACAGGCTCGTGGATTGCAGACCATTCAAGCCTTACCAAGGCTCATTATGACGTATCGACAAAAACATATACCGTTGATTCGAAGGCAACAGCCTATACACAGGATTTTACCGGGATGTACAATTACTGCGTTGACTGGCTGACAAGCCGTGCGGCATGGCTGTCAAGCGAAATGGCTGACGATTACACTCCGTCAGAAAAACTCCTCGGTGATGTAAACAAAGACGGCAAGCTGTCAATTACCGATGCAACAGACATTCAGAAGTATGCAGTTGGCAATATATACTTTACTCCCTCAAAGTTAAGCTGTGGTGACGTGAACGGAGACGGCGTAATAAATGTGCTTGACGCAACAGAAATTCAGAAGAATATAGTAAAATAACAGCATATAAAAGTATCTCACAACAAGTGGTGGCAATTATGTCATCGCTTGTTTTTTTGATAAGAATAATTCTAACAAAATATAAAATATTTTAGATTATTGTGTAAATAACTTTGGTATATTGTAAAATTTAGTAACTGTTTATAAAAAATACACGAAAAAATAGTTTAAAAATTTTTGAATTTGCTTGAAATCAACATATATTTTTGGTATTATATAATTAAGAATGAAAATATAGTTAATTTGAAATGATATTATTGTGTTTTAAGGAGTTGAACGTATGAAATACAGCTTTAGCGAGGACCGCAATGCGCTTGAGTTATTTTGTGCCGGCGATTCTGTTCGTGCCTACGATTTTTTCGGCGCACACCTCGTTAATCGTGACGGCAAAGACGGCGTTGTTTTCAGAGTATGGGCGCCTAATGCTTTGAGCGTGTCGGTTGTAGGAAGCTTCAACAACTGGAATAAGACCTCCGATTATATGTACAAAATCGGAAACGGCTCATGGGAAGTGTTTATTGAGGGAATTAAGCCCTATGATATATATAAGTATTGCATTGAAACACCTTGGTTTGAAAAATGTATGAAATCAGACCCGTTTGCTTTTCACACCGAAACCCGACCCGACAATGCGTCGATTATCTACAATATAGATGAATATGTATGGGGTGACAAGAACTGGTTCGATTACCGCTCAAAATGCGACAGCATTAAGTCGCCGATGAATATTTACGAAATTCACGCCGGTTCGTGGAAAAGGTATCCGGACGGCAATTTCTTTAATTACCGAAAGCTTGCCGATGAGCTTGTGCCGTATCTTAAAGAGATGCACTATACTCACGTTCAGCTTATGCCGATAACCGAGTATCCGTTTGACGGCAGCTGGGGCTTCCAGACAACCGGTTATTTTGCACCGACTTCACGCTACGGTACTCCCGATGATTTTATGTACTTTGTCGATACGCTTCATAAGGAAAATATCGGCGTAATTCTCGATTGGGTTCCTTCTAATTTTCCGAAGGATCCGTTCGGACTTGTAAAATTTGACGGTACCTGTCTTTATGAAAGCGAAGACCCCTGCAAGGGTGAACGTCCTGCGTGGGGAACCTGCCTGTTTGATTTTTCAAAAAGCGAGGTAATCAGCTTTCTTGTTTCGTCTGCAATGTTCTGGATTGAAAAATTTCATATTGACGGTATGCGTGTGGGTGCGCTTTCGTCTATGCTTTATCTCGACTACGGCAAAAAAGACGGCGAGTGGACTCCGAATCAATACGGCGGCAAGGAAAATCTTGAGGCGATAAATTTCATAAAGCACCTCAATACGGCTGTTCATATGTTCCACCCCGACGTGCTTATGTTTGCCGAGGAGAATACATCCTGGCCGAAACTTACTCATCCCGTTGAAGAAGGCGGACTCGGCTTTGACTACAAATGGAATATGGGCTGGATGAACGATATGCTTCACTATATGTCGCTTAATCCGCTATGGAGACCGTTCAATCACGATAACCTTACCTACAGCTTTTTCTATGCTTTTTCTGAGCATTTTCTGTTGCCGATTTCACATGATGAGGTTTCGCACGGCAAAGGCTCGTTAATAAATAAAATGCCCGGTGAATATGACGATAAATTTTCCGCAGTCAGAGCGTTCATTACATATATGTATGCTCACCCCGGAAAAAAGCTTGTGTTTATGGGTACCGAAATCGGTCAGTTCGATGAATGGGACGCTGATTCGGGCATTCAGTGGGATTTGCTTTCTTTCGAAAAGCATTCGGCGCTAAAGCGTTTCTTCTGCGATTTGAACAAGTTCTATCTTGAAAATAAGCCGTTTTACGAGCTTGACACAATCTGGAAGGGCTTTGACTGGATTCATCACGACGATTACACTAACAGCGTAATTGCGTTCAAGCGAACCGACAGCGACGGCAACGAGATTATAGCCGTTTGCAACTTCCAGCCTGTAAAGCACGATAAGTATTATATCGGTGTGCCGAAATACGGCTTGTACAGCGAAGTATTCACATCAGACGCCGAGGAGTACGGCGGAACAGGTGTTTCAAACGGAAGTGAAATCATACCGGAGATGATGAAGATTCACGGCTGCAATCAGGGGCTTCCGCTTACTCTGCCGCCGCTTGGAGTTATTTATCTTAAATGTACGGGCGAGCTTGAGCCGGTTACTCAAGAATAAATCAAAACAATAATTTAGCGTTGGTAATATTGCGACGTTGACGTAGGGGACGGCATCCCTGACGTCCCGAAACGTTGCCTATATATCAACTTAAAATTCGG
>DKWR01000056.1:0-9995 GCA_002491825.1 Ruminococcaceae bacterium UBA7147 | reverse complement strand
GGCTACAATTTTCTCCAAACAACCGAACTTTTCCGCTCGATTTGCCCGCCGAGGTGCTCGGCAAATTATCATTTATCCCATAAGGCTTTACGCAATACCGCTTTATAATGCGGAAAATTGCTAATAATATGCATATGCTATAAAAATAAATCGGAGGTATTTCTAAATGTTTCCAAAACAGGAAGTAGTTGCAATGCTGCTTGCAGGCGGTCAGGGCTCACGTCTTGGCGTGCTTACAAAAAAGCTTGCAAAACCCGCCGTTCCGTTCGGCGGAAAGTATCGCATTATTGACTTTCCCTTGTCAAACTGCGTAAATTCGGGTATAGAGGCTGTGGGTATTCTTACTCAGTATCAACCGCTTGTGCTCAATGAGTATATTGGCAACGGTCAGCCGTGGGATCTTGACGGTATGCACTCGGGTGTAAACTGCTTGAGTCCCTATCAGGCTGTTGACGGTGCCGACTGGTATTCGGGCACTGCAAATGCAATTTATCAGAATATCAACTATATTGACAGATATGACCCCGAATATGTTGTAATTCTCTCGGGTGACCATATCTACAAGATGGACTACAACAAAATGCTCGAATTTCATAAGGAAAAGGGAGCAGCCTGCACAATTGCGGTAATTGACGTTCCGCTTGATGAGGCTTCACGTTTCGGTATTCTCAATACATATGAAGACGGAAGAATCTATGAATTTGACGAAAAACCCGAGCATCCCAAGAGCACAAATGCGTCTATGGGAATCTATATTTTCAGCTGGAAAGAGCTGAAAAAGTATCTTGTTGAGGACGAAGCAAAGGGAAATTCAAGTCACGACTTCGGCAAGGACGTTCTGCCTGCAATGCTTGACGCAGGCGAAAAGATGTTTGCATATCCGTTTGAGGGCTACTGGAAAGACGTCGGAACAATCGACAGCCTGTGGGAGGCAAATATGGATTTGCTCGACCCGAATGTTACTCTCGACTTAAAGGACATCTATTCACGCAATCCTATGATGCCGCCTCACTATGTTTCAAGTGACGCAAGCATTCAGAATTCACTCGTAGCCGACGGCTGTAACGTTTACGGAAATCTTGAATTTTCAATTCTTTTTGCAGGCGTTACTATCGGCAAAAATGCAACCGTAAATTCTTCAATTATTATGCCCGGCGCAGTAATTGAGGAGGGCGCTGTTGTTCAGTACGCAATTGTTGCAGAAAATACGGTAGTCGGAAAAAATGCCGTAGTTGGCGAAAAACCCGAAGATGTTACCGACCGTGATAACTGGGGAATTACAGTAATCGGTGCAAACACCGTTATCGGTGAAAATGCGGTTATCAAGGCAAAGGAAATGATAGAAAGTGATACGGAGGTGACTGCAAATGAGAAGTAATAATGTTCTCGGCTTTATATTTGCCGGTACGCTTGATGAAAAAATTCCGGAGCTTTCAGCCTCCCGTACAATGGCGAGCGTTCCGATTGGCGGAAAATACCGACTGATTGACTTTGTGCTTTCAAATATGTCAAATTCGGGCATCAATAACGTAGGCATTGTTGCCAAGAGCAACTTCCTTTCTCTTATGGATCACGTAGGTTCGGGCAGTGCGTATGACCTTTCAAAGAGAAGAAGCAACCTTACAATTCTTCCACCTTACGGCGGAAAGACATTTTCAAACTACGTTGAAACAATCTACAATATGCACGGCTACATTGAAAACAGCCGTGAGGAGTATATTCTTATCTCACCTTCAAACGTTGTGACTAATTTTGATTACAACAGCGTATTTGATTTCCATTCAAAGAATAACGCTGACATCACGCTTATCTATAAGCACGGTGTTGTGCCGAGCGGATACGACAGACCGCTTACGCTTGACGTTGATGAAAACGGCAAGGTTAAGCAGGTTTTCATCAAGCTCGAAACAGGTGATGATAAGGTAAATCAGTTCTACGGCTCTGTTCTTATTAAGAAAGACCTTCTTATGGAAGAAATCAGAAATTCTCTGAGCCTTAATCAGCTTGACGTAAAGCGTATTATTCAGAAATCCATTGATAAATACAACGTATACGCCTACGAAAATACCGGCTACAGTGCGGCTATCAGCTCAATCAACGATTACTTTGAGTTCAATATGGACTTGATGAAAAAGGAAGTAAGAGATGAGCTGTTTAACCCCAAGCGCCCGATTTACACCAAGGTAAGAGATGACGCTCCGTCGAAATACGGTCTTACAAGCAGTGTCAAAAATTCGATTATTGCGCAGGGTTGCGTTATCGACGGCGAGGTTGAAAACTGCGTGCTGTCAAAGGGTGTTTATATCGGCGAAGGTGCAAAAATCAGCAATTGCATTGTAATGCAGGATACAAAAATAGGTTGCAATACCAACCTGAATTATGTTATCATAGATAAGGATGTAACAATCAAGGACGGACGTTCACTGATGGGATTCGATTCATATCCCATCTATATCGCAAAAAAATCTGTTGTTTAACTGGAGGAAAAACAAATGAGAATTTTATACTGTGCTTCGGAGGCAAATCCATTTTGCGGAAGCGGCGGTCTTGCTGACGTAGCAGGAAGCTTGCCCCATACGCTTTGCAGAAAGGGACAGGATTGCAGAATAGTAGTTCCGCTCTACGGCACTATTCCGCAGGAGCTCAGAAATTCAATGAATTTCATTACTAACTTTACTGTACCCGTTGCGTGGCGTCACCAGTACTGTGGACTTTTCTGGGCAAGATGGAACGACTGTACATATTATTTCATAGACAATGAATATTACTTCAAGCGTGGAACACTTTACGGTCACTATGACGATGCCGAGAGATTTGCTTTCTTCTCGCGTGCAATTCTTGAAATGCTTCCGTACATTGATTTCCACCCGGATATTATTCACTGCAACGACTGGCAGACAGCTCTTGTTCCTGTTTACTACTATCTTTTCTATTCCCACAGACCTTGGTACTACAACATCAAGAGCCTGTTCACAATTCACAACATTCAGTATCAGGGCGAATACGGCTGGGAAGTAAACACCGAGTGCGTAGGTATTCCTGCTTCAGAAACAAAGATTCTTGAAATGAACGGTAAGCTCAATATGATGAAGGGTGCAATTGAAACCGCAACACGTGTTTCAACAGTTTCGCCGAGCTATGCGGCTGAAATCAGAGATCCTTGGTACAGCTGGGGTATGCACGATGAGCTTAATCTCCGTCACTACAAGCTGTGCGGAATCAAGAACGGCATTGACACCGTAAGCTACAACCCCGAAACCGACTATCAGCTCTACCGCAACTACTCAAAGGACGATATGAGCGGCAAGGGCGAATGTAAGCGTGCTTTACAGGAGCGTTTGTGTCTTGAACAGCGTTGGGACGTTCCGATTGTCGGAATGGTTACACGTCTTGTTGCACACAAAGGTCTTGACCTTGTAAGAATGGGACTTGAAGAGCTTATGAACACAGAGAATATGCAGTTTGTAATTCTCGGTTCTGGCGATAAGGAGTACGAGGATTACTTCAACTATATGCAGGCAAAATATCCCGGCAGACTTTGCTTCTGTCACGGCTTTGTTCCCGAGCTTGCAAGAAAGATTTACTCGGGCGCAGATATTTTCCTTATGCCTTCTGCACAGGAGCCCTGCGGTCTTGCACAGATGATTGCTCTGCGTTACGGCACAATCCCCGTAGTGCGTGAGGTAGGCGGACTTAAAGACTCCGTATTCGACAGCGCAGACAGATACGGAAACGGCTTTACGTTCAAGAACTATTACACAGCAGACATGCAGCTTGCAGTAAGACGAGCTCTTTGGGGTATTCGTGACGCAGGCGGCTGGAAACAGCTTATGTGGCGTGCAATGATGAGCGACAACAGCTGGGAGCGTTCGGCACAGGATTACATAAATCTTTACAACGATACTCTAAAATGGGCATAATCAAAAATTAACACATATTTCAGACTGCGGAAGTTTTTTCGCAGTCTGTTTTGTTTTAATCAAACAAGAATTAAAATAAAAATATTTTTACAAAACGCTTGACAATACGACTTTTTTTTGATAGAATACTAACTGTTGCATCGGGATGTAGCGCAGTTTGGTAGCGCACACGTCTGGGGGGCGTGGAGTCGCAAGTTCAAGTCTTGTCATCCCGACCAGCCTAATGCCTCGACACGCATTTTGCGTATCGAGGCATTCTGTTTTTCCATAACCTGTTGACAGAAAATAATTAAGTTAATTCGAGGTAATTTGTTATGGGTGAAAGACCTGATTTAGATATAACGTTACTATTGACAGGCAGTTTGAATACAACACCTACATCAGGGATTTCTTCGCCGACAATAAGGATAAGAATCTGGAGCAGGCGATAAAATGCTGGAAATACAAGAAGAGCTTAAAGGGACACAATAGGTACGAACGTGAAGATTTAAAAATACTGGATTGTCATAGCCTGTAAAGCTTGTCAATGAACTTCTCATTCAACAGCTTTGATTTTTCGTTGTAAACTATAAAGCTTTTCACCCTCGGAATTTCAAAATCTATCAGCGGAATTTCTTTCAGCCTGCCGTTTGCAATCTCCTGCGAAATAAGTTCTTTCGGCAGAAAGCTGTAGCTGTCGCTCTCAAAAAGATATGGAATAATATTTGCACTACGGTCAATCTCGAAGGAGAATTTGTGATGCTTCGGAAATAAGTCTTTGATATACTCGCCGATTCCCTGAAAAGTGAAGTTGCAGTACAGATAATTCACCTTTGAAAGCTCACAAAGCCTGATTCCGTCTGCATATTCGGAGTTTTTATTGCCTGTCACAAGCACCATTTCATCTTCGCAGAACGGAATACAATTTACATTCTTCTTCTGATATTCCATACAGGTAAAAGCAAAATCCACCACACCGTCAACCGTCATTTCAACAAGCGACGCCGAGTGAGAAATAATGACTTTCAGCGCAGTGTCGGGGTTTTCGCACATAAAGCTTTTCAGCTTGTTTTTCAGATGACAGTCATAAATTGTATTGGTAGAGCCGATGTTGAGCCTTTTGGGGTATTTTGTATTTGTGTTTATGTCCTCAACAGCAGTTTTTTCAAGGTCGGTAATTCTAATAGCATAATCAAGAAATCGTGTGCCTTCTTCGGTGAGGCGCACGTTTTTTCTTTCACGCTCAAACAGCTTTTTGCCAACCTCTTTTTCAAGCTCTGCAATTCTGTTGGTGACTGTTGACTGCGCAACAAAGAGCGATTCGGCTGTTTTGGTAAAGTTTTTGTACTTGGAAAGAGCAATAAATGTTTTTAAATTTTCAGTATTCATAACTTACCTCTTATAATCGAAAAATCGAATTGATATAATCAAAAATATTTGTTTTACAAATTATAGCACATATGTTATAACAAATACAAGCCAAACGTTTGCAAAATTAATTCGGAGGAAATTATGGATAATATCGGAACACAAAACATTGAAACAAATCGACTTATATTGAGAAAATTTGAATACTCTGACGCAGATGATATGCTGACTCTTTGGGTAAGCAAGCCTGAAATTCAGCATATGTACGCAGAGCCTGTCTACACAACGCTTGAAGCGGTAAACGGATTGCTGGATAAATTCATTTCTGCATATAATAATGAGCATTGCTACCGCTGGGCGATAATTGATAAAGCCGACAAAAAGTGCATAGGACAGATTGCTTATTACCTTGTTGACGCAAAAAATCACTTTGCCGAAATTGAATATTGCCTTGCAACGGAGTATCAGAAAAGAGGATATATGACCGAGGCAGTCAGAGCTGTTCTTGATTTCGGCTTCAATAAAATCGGCTTGCACCGTGTGCAAATTTCTACAAAAGAAATAAACGTACCTTCAAAGCGTGTGATCGAAAAATGCGGCTTTAAGTATGAGGGCACATTAAGAGATTTCTTTTTTTACAACGGCGAGTATGTAGGAAGATTGTACTATTCAATGCTGAAAGATGAATTTGAGATGGTGAACAAAATTGATTAATGCAATTCATTTCCTTGATTTTATTTTAGAACAGGAATATACTGATATCGTCTAATGTATAACGGCAAAGGAGAAAATCAAATGCTGAATATAGGCTGTCATCTTTCAATTTCAAACGGTTTCGAGGCTATCGGAAAGCAGGCTCTTGAAATCGGCGCAAATACATTTCAGTTTTTCACACGCAACCCGAGAGGCGGCTCTGCCCGAAAAATCGAGCAAGCTGATGTTGACGCATTAAAACAGCTTATGAGCGAAAACGGCTTCTCGCAGATTCTTGCTCACGCACCTTACACAATGAATCTTTGCTCGGCTAAACCTGAAACAAGGGGATTTGCGCTGAACACTCTTAAAGACGATTTGCAGAGAATGGAACTTCTGCCTGACAATCTCTATAATTTTCACCCCGGTAGCCATACCGGACAAGGCATAGAAAAGGGAACAGAGCAGATAATTTCTGCGCTGAATGAAGCGATGTTTCCCGAAATGAACACAATCGTTCTGCTTGAAACTATGGCGGGCAAGGGCAGTGAAATAGGCGGAAAATTCGATGAGCTGAAGGCGATAATTGACGGCGTTGATTATAAAGACAAAATCGGCGTGTGCCTTGATACCTGCCACGTTTTTGACGCAGGCTATGATATTGTAAATAACCTTGACGGGGTGCTTGATAAATTTGACAGAATAATCGGACTTGACAGGCTCAAAGCCATTCACATTAATGACAGTATGAATTACCTCGGCTGTCACAAGGACAGACATCAGAAAATAGGCGAGGGTGCAATCGGACTTGACGCTTTCAAAAGAATAGTAAACCACCCGTCACTTAAAAATCTTCCGTTCTTCCTCGAAACTCCTAACGATATAGACGGATATGCTTATGAAATAAGGCTGTTAAAAAGTATGGTTGAATAGCGTACTTTTGGGGTGAATTTCGGTAATTTTGACAATATAATATATGTAATAAAAAACGCACACTGTTATTGACAATATATGTATAAATTGCAATAAGTTTGTACACGGTAAACCATAAAAAATACATAATATGGCATATTCACTAAAAAGAAAAATACATTATTGTGCAGTTAGTGCGTTGCATAAGTATTATTATTTTGTTATTATTAATTTGAAATGGGCGATTATATGCGGATTGCCCCTTTTGTGGGACTGTAACGGCAGTTCCAAGGTAATTATATTTAGGAGTGAGACAATTGAGCAAAAAAATCATGAGCGTTATACTCGCATTATGTATGACGCTTTCTTGCCTTACCGCAGCCGGCTTTGTTGCTGAGGCAAGAACAACCGAAACCGCAGAGGTTTCTGCACAGGCTACTTCCGTAGAAACGGGAGCAGATTACGGTCTTGTAGATAATGTACAGGACGGACAGATTCTTCAGTGCTGGAACTGGAGCTACAACGGCATTAAGGCTAATATGCAGAAGATTGCAGAACAGGGCTTTAGCGCTATTCAGACTTCGCCAATCCAGACAATCAAGGAAACCACACAAAACAGACAGATGTCGGGCAGCTGGTGGGTTTATTATCAGCCCTCAAATTTCAGTATTGAAACCAACGGTCAGAATGCCTGCGGTACAAAAAGTGAGTTCAAGGCTATGTGCGACGAGGCTCACAAGTATGGTGTTAAGGTAATCGTTGACGCTGTATTAAACCACCTTGCAAACAATGGCGACAACACGCTTTCACCCACAATTCCTGATGACATCAGAAATGACAGCTCCTGCTGGCACGATATTAAAACAAACAGCTGGTATGCTTCACGTTATGACATCACACAGTATTGTATGGGCGGACTTCCCGACCTCAACACCGCAAACACCAAAATTCAGAATTATGCAATTTCTTTCCTCAAGGAGTCAATTGAAGCAGGTGCCGACGGCTTCCGTTTTGACGGTGCAAAGCATATTGAAACACCTGTTGACAATGGTTGTGCAAGTCAGTTCTGGCCTAACGTTCTGGGTGCTGCAACAAGCTACGCAAAGAGCACAAGAGGAATTACTCCCTACTACTACGGCGAGGTGCTCGACAAGGTAACAGGTGACAGCGATACAGGCGTTGCTTCATCAGTGCTCAGCTCTTACACATCTATGATGAGCATCACAACAAGCTCTGTATCAAATTCAATCCGTAATTCTGTAAACAGCGGCAATGCAAACGGCGCAAAGAGAAGCGACTTCAATCTTGATGACGGTTCAAAGGCGGCAGCTAATAAATCAGTTCTTTGGAACGAGTCGCACGATACATATGCAAACGGCTCTTCAAGAGGTCAGAGCGATACAACTCTTAAGAAGTCGTGGGCAATGGTTGGTTCAAGAGCACAGTCCTGTGCTATGTACCTTGCTCGTCCCAAAAATTATTCTGACCAGATTGGTACAGCAAGCGTAACGGCTTGGGGCGACGTTGAAGTTAAGGCTGTAAACCAGTTTAAGAACTATTTTGTCGGCAAGACAGAGTATCTCTCAAGCGAAAGCTCAATCGCATATAACGAGCGTGGAACAGAGGGCGTTGTTCTTGTAAACTGCGGCGGTTCTTCAGCATCAGTAAGCGTAACTGCACACAAAATGGCATCAGGTACTTACACTGACCAGATTACAGGCAACGAATTTACAGTATCAAACGGCAAAATCAGCGGTAATATCGGCAGCACAGGCGTAGCAGTTGTTTACAATCCCAAGCCTGCAGGTCCTTCAGCTTCTGTAACTCCCGGTTCACAGAGCTACAAAACAGATACATTAACACTTACACTTAACTATAAGAATGCAACAAGCGGTCAGTATTCAATTGACGGCGGTTCATACACAAGCTTTACAGACGGCAAGACAATCACAATCGGTTCAGGTCTTGCTTACGGCACAAAGACAACCGTATCGGTAAAGGCAACTGACGGCACAACAACCTCTGATGTTCAGACATATACCTACACAAAGGTTGAGCCGAGCCTCGTTCAGAAGGTTTACTTTGATAATTCATCATACAACTGGTCAAGCGCATATGCGTATATTTATGATGAATTAATGATTACTAACGGTGACTGGCCGGGTGTGCAGATGACAAAGGATTCTGCAACAGGCTACTACGTTATTGAAGTTCCCGAAGAGCTCGCTAACGGCTATGTAATCTTAACCGAGAGCAAGAACGCTACGTCAAATCGTTATCCTGCCGACGGCGAAACAGGTATGGCTCTCAACGGAAAAACAATGATTATGAGAGCTAACCACAGCTGGGAAGAGTACACAGAAACTCCGGCAACAACAGCCGCTCCCACAACACAGCCCACAACAGCTGCACCGACAACCGTGCCTTCAACAACAGTTCCTGCTGATAAGGTGCTTATCGGCGATACAAATCTTGACGGTACAATTACAATCAGCGACGCTACTGAAATTCAGCTCCATATCAGTGAGTATAAAGCATTAACAGGCGATAATGCCGTTGCGGCAGACACTGATAAGAACGGTACAATAAACATCAAAGACGCTACAGCAATTCAGTATTACCTTGTTGGCTTGACTGAATCAGCCGGACATTGCGGAGAATATACAGGAGGAGAAACTCCTACAACTCAGCCGACAACAACACAGCCTGCAACTCAAGCAACACAGCCCACAACTGCACCGAATCCCGATACCTATACGGTTAAGTTCTCGAACTCACAGCGCTGGAGCGGTACAATCTATTGCTATTACTGGACAAACGGCAAAGAAGGTAACGTTGCATGGCCGGGAACGCCAATGGAGTTTGTTGAGAATAACGAACACGGCGAGGCTGTTTATACAATTGAAGTTCCGTCAGATGCTGATTTTGTTATCTTCAACAACAAAAACAGCCAGACAGTTGACATTCCGTTTGACGGCTCAGAGCTTAACTTCTACGCAAAGTCAGAAGTTGATTCAAAACAGCATAATCTCTACGGAACATGGTAACAGATTTTTAGAAATCCTATAAAGATTCAAGCGGACTGCTTTTGCAGTCCGCTTTAGACTGTCGAAAAAGTAGTAA